>JAJFUG010000165.1 GCA_021372515.1 bacterium | reverse complement strand
TGGAACAATCAGGAAAGGCATACTGAGCGCCTGGACACTGCTGGTCCTGGGGGTGCTGCCCCTGTTGGGCCAGGGTGTGTCGAACCAGGACTACTCGGGGTTGGACAAGTATCTGACCCAGGGCCGCCCCAAATCCTCGTCGTTCGTGGGGGTGCGTGCGGCCGAGTTTCTGACCATCCCGGTGGACGCGCGCGGAATCGGCATGGGCGACGCCTACGCCGCGGTGGCGGATGACATCTCCGCTATCTGGTGGAACCCGGCCGGTCTGGCGTTCCTGAATGAGACCCAGGTGATGCTGAACGTGGTGGACTACACCCTGGACATCACCTACAGCTATTGCGCCATGGCCAAGCCGCTGGCCGATGGACGCGTGGTGGTGGGCGGGTTCTTCGGCTACCTGGATGTGCCGGACATGGAGATCACGACCGTTTCGGTGCCCGAGGGCACCGGCCGGATGTTCGACGCCTACGATTTCCAGATGGGCGGCTCCCTGGCCTACAATTTCAGCGACCGCTTCGCCGGCGGCCTGAACATGAAATACGTACACCAGGACATGTTCGACAACGTGGCGGGCAACGCTTTCGCCATCGACGCAGGGGCGGTGTACCACACCGAGTTCATGGACCGCGAGATACGTTTCGCCTTCGCTGTCCAGAACCTCGGCACGAACATCACCATGCGCGGCCCGAACCTTCTGTACGAGGTGGGGCCCGAGGACCGCGACGACCTTCTGCCCTCCGGCTACGAGAACTACTCTTCCGACGCCTACGCCATCTCCAGCCGGGCCAACCGCGAGGTGTACAAGCGTACTCACACCTACCGCCTGCCCACCGCGGTGAAGCTGGCCCTGTCCTACAGCCTGTACAGCGATGAAAAAGTGAACTGGCTGGCCGCGGGCGAACTCTGGCGCAACAGCAACATCCCGATCAGCTACGCCACCGGGACCGAGCTGTCGTACAAGTTCCACCAGTTCCTGTCCGGCGCGCTGCGCATGGGCTGGAAAGTCCAGACCGACGAGAACACCGATGCAAAGGACGAGTTCGGCTACGAGTACCTGGGCGATGACCCGACCATGCGCGGGTTCAGTTTCGGCGGCGGATTCAAGCGGCAGTTCGGCGGGCGCAGCCTGGAATTCAACTACGCCTACCAGAACAAGGGCCGTCTGACCGCGGATAACTTTTTCACGATTAAAGTGGGGTTCTGACTGTAATAGGGGATGTGTGTGGGGTGGGGGTACAGCCGGGCCGGTGCGGGGGAGCGCCGGTCCGGCTGTTTTTTTGTCCCCGGAAATCCAGTAGAACTGGAGTAGGGTCACGGCGCGCCGTGACCGGTTTGCTTATCTCAGAACAGCTCCCACTCCGGGTGGTGCACCAGCGGGTGGTCGGCGGTCTCGCGCGTGGCGGTGACACGGGCGTCCGGGTGGCGCTGCAGCAGGGTCAGCGGGTACTCGGGGGTGGGCTCCGAGAACAGGGCCACCCGGAAAGCGGTCTGTTTCCAGGCCCCGGTGTCGCTGTATATGCGCACCTTGCGCGCCGAGAGGCATTCTTTCACTCCCAGGGTGACCGACATCGGCGGCACGAACTGCCAGGCCGAGCCGAACGTGCGCTGGGCCAGGGCGATGATCGTGTCCCAGTTGTTATACTGGATACGGGCTGTGCTCTCGGCCATCTCCTCCAGGCTCACCTGGCTGAACGGGTCGCGGCGGGCCTGGTTGTAGGCCACGTGCCCGTCCTGCCCCCAGCCGCCCAGGGTGATATCGATCGGCGCGGCGGCGATTGCGGCCCGTACCGTGGGCAGTGACTGCGGGGTCAGCCAGTTGCGGTTCTCCTCCGGCACGGCCAGAGCGGGGTCCACCGGTCCGTAGAACACATCTTCCATGGTGCTGCGGAAATTGTAGGGGTGGCCCTTGGGCAGCAGCTCGCCCTGCCAGGTCAGGCACTCATCCATATGGAACACCACCAGGCGCCTGAGGCTCAGCCCGCGTTCGTTGACCAGGCGGCAGAACGGTTCGTACCACGCCATCGGCCCGCAGGGCACGATCGCCCGGGTGAGCTCGCCGCGCGCGTTGTGGCGTTCCACCTCCTCCACCAGCTCCAGCGCCATGGCCAGGCCCATCTGCTCGCGCGTCTGGACCACCGCGAACGGCACCCGTGGCCCGTTCTCAGCGAGCCGGTCCACCGGGATCGAGCACCAGCGCCTCAGTTCTTTCCTGTCAATCATCGTCGCCTTCCCAAGGTTATGCGTTCTGATCTTTTTTCTGTCCGTAATAGCTTCCCGGCCCGTGCTTGCGCAGGAAATGCTTGTCCAGCAGCGGACGGGCAATCGCCTCGGCCGTGCCGTTCAGGGCCAGGGTGAAAAGGGCGATGCGGGCGCTTTCCTCCAGCACCACCATGTTCTCCACCGCTTTCTCGGGGCTGTCACCCCAGGTGAACGGGGCATGCGAGGCCACCAGCACGGCCGGCATGTTGCGCGGGTCGAGGCCTTCGAAACACTCCACGATCACCCGTCCGGTGTTCATCTCGTAGTCCTCTGCGATCTCCTCGCGGGTCAGGTAGCGTGTCACCGGGACCGGGCCGTAGAAATAGTCGGCGTGGGTGGTGCCGAAACAGGGCAGGGACTGCCCGGCCTGGCACCAGGCCGTGGCGTGGCTGGAATGTGTGTGCGCCACAGCTCCGATACCCTCGAAACGGCGGTACAGCTCCAGATGGGTGGGGGTGTCGGTGCTGGGGCTGAGCGCGCCCTCCACCCGGTGGCCGTCCAGCTCCAGCACCACCATGTCGGCGGGGGTGAGTTTGTCGTAGCTCACGCCGCTGGGCTTGATCACCACAAGGCGTCGCTCCGGGTCCAGGCCGCTAACATTCCCCCAGGTGAAAAGCACCAGGCCGTGGCGTACCAGGTCGAGGTTGGCCCGGCAGACCCGCTCTTTCAGCTCCTCCAGCATCGACTCTCCGGTTCGGGATAAGTTCGGGTTATGGAATAACAGTGCAAAGATACAGCCGGCAGCCGGTTTTGACAACAGGCAAGCTCTGCCGCCGCGCCAATTGCGTTGACTGGGCGGGCCGAAAACAGTATTATTCTCCCACGCGCCGGGGTGGTGGAACTGGCAGACACAAGGGACTTAAAATCCCTTGGAGCTTAGCTCCGTGGGGGTTCGATTCCCCTCCCCGGCACCAGTAATTACAAGGGTTTGGGCGATGCAGGCCCAGGCCCTTTTATTTTGATACTCGCCATTTGTCCCACTCCTGTCCCGCGTTATCAATTTCTATTGCTCCTTTGCGAGTGAAAAAACCTACCCTCCAGTCTCGCATTCTACCGGAAAACAAGCTCTCCATCTTGTGCGCAGCACGTGGGATTCCACTCTCGTTTGTGCACCAGGCTTGTGAAACGTAAATTGGCGTTTCCCTATTGACACTGCATAAAGATGCGGCTAACATGAAGGAAACTTACTGTCTTCTTATGTAAAATCACAATCGCGGATAGAATAGCCCACCCCGTAGAGGTCCGGAATGCGCAAACTCCTGCCCCTTCTCGCTGTCATTCTTCTTCTCTTGATTACCTTCAGCACAAACACATATTCCCAGGCCCTCTCCGCCGTAAGCAGTACCCAGCGCGGGGACATTAACGAGGACGGCAAAGTTGATGTATTCGACCTGCTTGAAATGCTCAAGTCCCTGGCTGGGCAGGGACAGACCGAGCGCAAACGCCAGATCGCGGACATGAACGCCAGCGGAGGGGTGGATGTTTTCGACCTGCTGGGAATGCTCAAGGTGCTGGCAGGTGCAGAACAGCCGGGAGTAATCTATTGGGGGCCGGTTATTACCGGTTCGGATCGTGCTGGAGCCGCACCGGGTGACAGCCTCGTTCTTTACACGGAGAACGCGGACGGCGGCCTGTCGATTCAGGATATCAAGGTTCTGGTCAATGGCGCTGAATACCTGGTGGCCGCTTTCAATCCAGACAGCACGTTGATCGTCATGCCGGAAAGTTTCACCGGCGGTGAGCTATCCCTCATTCTTGGGGCGGACACTACCAAAAGCATCCATGTCAAGCTTCTGGTGAAGGTTGCCGGAAAAGTGGAAGTGGCATCAGGACTCAACTTGTCGGAGTTGACCGTATTTTCCATCCAGGACGAAAACAGAGTGGGGAGCGACGGTTCCTTCAACGCCCGGTTGACCGACAGCACGGAAGCGACTTTTATCGTGGCGACCAACGCCTCTGGCGCGCCAGTGCTGTTGAGCTTTATGACCAATGTTCCCGGCACGGGCCTTTCCGGAGTAAAGGGGAAGGAAGGCTTCACAAAGCTTTCCGCTTCCGACAACATCTCGCTGGGTGTGCAGAGCACCGCCTTGAGTCTTGTCATGCTGAACCCGGCGGTTTTTGGCACGAGCGCCCAGGAAAGAAAGGCATTCGCTGAGCGGGCCGCGCAGCATACGAGGTTTCAGGAGCTTGTAACACAGATCGGCGCAATCCTGAACTCCGGCCTTAATCCCGGTTACTTAGTGGATGACAGCCACCCGGAGATATTCCGCCTGGCCGACGAGATCGCCAGGGACGTTTACGACGGCATGGAGGAGCAGGGCATCCCGCAAGATTCAACCATTCCCGACCGTTCCGATCCCGATGTCCGGCTGGGAGAGAATGGACAACTCGAATTCAGCAACCCTTACTATGTCCATTACGGGACTGCGCTGTTTGATTTCAGAGCGGCAAGTCCGAAAAAATCTTTCATGCAAAAGCCGAGACCCTGGAAATGGAGTTTGATCCCGTATACCGGTGAGTTAGGCCGGACATTGCAGGGCATGGATTCGGGTGATTCCCTGAGTGCGGTAATGTGCAAGGGGTTCGATTCCAGCAGCCCGCACTGGTGGGACCCGGCCTGGCCCGAGGGACGGGGGACGCTCTACAACAGCGGCAAGATGGTGATAGACGTAATCGACCTGGTAAACAAGGTTCCCGGCCCGGAGGAAAAGCTTGAATCCCTGACGGATATCCTGAAAGACGCCGGGGGGGCCACGATATTAAAGGAAGGTTTCCAGGCGGGGACTGCCCCGGCGATGCTAAGGGCGGTTCTTGGTTTTATTGAAAGCAACAAGGATATAGTCCTGAGCTTTTTCTGGCGGGATGCGGCGACCGACAACATGCGCAATTGCGTAACCTTGCTCCATTCGGTGGCGGGCAACGTTTTCAAGAACCTGGCCGAAGTGGACAAGGACCCTTTCTACGTGGACCTGTTTTTAGCTCCGGGAAAAGTTACCCAGAATTACCATTTCAGCGCCGGGCATCTTACTCCCATCATGTCACTGGTTTCTTTACCCAGCGGGCGAGTTTCGATGGGGGGAAACCTGGCAACACTGAGCGCTTTCCAGATGGGCCGCTACGAGGTGACGAACGCACAGTATGCGGCTTTTTTGAATGTAGCTCTGGCGGACGGGGAAATAACAGCAACAACGAGTAGCGTGACCGGGACGAAAGGGGCTTACATCGGCCAAGAGTACATTTACCTGTGTGGGATGAGTTATTTTCTTTATGTTCTTGACAACAACAACAAGTGTTGGATCAGTTACAATGGGACGAGTTTCAGCGTAGAGCCGGGTAAGGAAAATATGCCGGTGGTATATATTACCTGGTATGGAGCTAAGGCGTTTGCCATGAAATACGGTTTTGACCTGCCGACCGAGGCGGAGTGGGAGTACGCCGCCCGAGGTGGCAGGCAGTATGAGTACGGGACGGATGATGGGACTATCAGTCCTGAGAAAGCTAATTATAACCGTAACGTTGGATATCCAACTAAAGTCGGCAGTTACTCGGCTAATCCTTTCGGCCTGCATGACCTGAGTGGAAATGTCGCGGAGTGGTGCAACGACTGGTATGGAGCATACAATAATCAGAGCCAAACTGACCCGACAGGGCCTTCCAGCGGCTCCAACCGTGTTGTTCGGGGCGGCAGCTGGGGCAACGTCCGCGACCCCGATTACTTGCGGTCTGGTTCTCGTTTCAGCAGCAAACCGGACGGCGGTGTTGACACCTGGACTTGGGACTGGCCGGGCGACGGATTAGGCTTCCGGGTTGTGCGACGTCAGATTTTAAAGGGGAAGATATTGGAATCCGGTGCGGGGCTTTCGGACGTGAACGTGTATGTAACCGGCGGCGGGATCGACAGGCTCACCGCCACCGGCGTAACAGGCGATTATTTAATCGGACTCCCCGATGGCGAGTATACAGTTATCCCCGGCAAGTCTGGTTATACTTTCAGCCCGGCGTGTCTTGAGGTGACGGTGAGCGGTTCGGACGTTACGGCAAGCAAAATAACCGCGACCGCCGACAGCGAGTTACCTGGTGACAGCACGAAAGTACAGGGCCTTACACTGATTTCCATCCCCAGCGGGTTGTTCCAGATGGGGCTGACGCGCATTGTGACATTGAGCGCCTTCCAGATGGGCTGCTATGAAATCACGCAGGCGCAGTACCAGGCGGTGGTTGGTTCGAATCCCTCTTATTTCTCCGGCTTACCCGGCGATTCGGAGCGCCCGGTGGAGCAGGTAAGCTGGTACGATGCGGTGACTTTCTGCAATAAACTCAGCGAGAAGGCGGGATTGCAGCCCTGCTACAATCTTGCGACTTGGGCTTGTGACTTTTCAAAGAATGGTTTCCGCTTGCCGACGGAAGCGGAGTGGGAATACGCCTGCCGGGCCGGGACCACCACGAAATATTATACCGGGGACAGCGGGGACGACCTGAACCGGGCGGCATGGCATCAATTTAACAGCGGTGATATGACACAAACGGTGGGTTTAAAGGAACCAAATACCTTCAGACTATTTGACATGCTTGGCAATGTCGCGGAGTGGTGTAACGACTGGTACGGAGACTACGGCAGCGCCTATGCGAATAATCCGCAAGGCCCATCGACCGATGATGGTCATGGTCGAACCTTGCGGGGGGGGAGTTATAAAGGCGCTGAAAGAGAAAGCCAAGAGCTAACTTCATTCCTCCGCGAATTCTGGGGTGATCTGAACTGGAAACAATCTTCAATAGGCTTCCGGGTGGTGCGGCGTTGATTTCCCAGAGAACTTCAGCGCAGTTGAGCACTTGCAACTTGATTTTTGTCTCTTGTAAAAGGGGTCCAGGCTGATACCGCGCGGCGAAAAACGTTTTCTTGAAAATCAGTTATTGAGCGTGTAAATTGCTTTTTAACTCATCTCGTCCTTCCGGCCTTTGTTTTATGCCCGGACGTCAAAAGCACACATTCTTTGCACCCAAAATGAGTTCAATAGCACCCAATATGAGAACAATGATTTCTAAAGGCGGGGCTGAGGCCCTTTTCGGCAAGACCCGCCTGGCCGTGCTGGCCCTGTTTTTCACCCACCCGGAGCGGGAATTCTACCTGCGTCAGGTGAGCGGAACGGTCAAAACCGGTCAGGGAGCGGTCCAGCGCGAGCTTGCGCGCTTGGCCGCCTGCGGCATCCTGCTGAGAACAAGAAAAGGCCGGCAGGTGTTCTACCAGGCCAACCGGGATTGTCCGTTTTTCGGCGAACTCAAGTCCCTGTTGGTCAAAACCGGCGGCGTGGCGGATGTCCTGCGCCGGGCGCTGGCCGGGTTTGGGCATAACATCCGCATCGCCTTCGTCTTCGGTTCTTTTGCCACAAACAGCGCACAGGCCCGCAGCGATATAGACCTCGCGGTGATAGGCGCAGTCTCGTTCGGCGAGGTGGTTTCCGCCCTGTCGGAAGCCCAGGAAACCCTGGCCCGTGAGATCAACCCGGTTGTGTATTCCGAGGAAGAATTCAAGGGGCAAGCCGCCCGGAAACACTTTGTGGGCAAGCTCAAGGGCACTGAAAAAATCTATCTGATCGGCTCGGCTGATGAATTTGACAGATTGGTTGAATAACGGCTGGCTCGTGGAGCACCGGACGAGTTCCGGAGAAATAGCCGACCTCCTTTCCGCCGCAGACTTGGATTTGAACAATTCCGCCGTGCCGGGGGTCGATCCAGAGTGGCAACTTATTATGGCCTACACCGCGGCCCTTCGGCTGGCTATGGCGGCGCTGGCGGCTTCCGGTTTTCGCCCGTCCCGCGAGAGCGGCCATTACCGGACCATCGGCAGTCTGGCATTGACCATCGGAGCGGAGAAAGCGCTGGTTGATAAGTTCGACGCTTTCCGGAAGAAACGGAATATCAGCCAGTATGATTCGGCGGGACTGGTTTCGGAAAAAGAAGCCGAGGAAATGAAGGCGCTGGCCCTGGAGCTGAAAAGCAGAGTCACAGAATGGCTGAAAACCAACCATCCCGAAATGCTGCCAGAAGAATGAGTTGCCGACAAACATTGTTTATGATTTTTTCGGTAAACGACGTCGGGGATTCGAGGCGATAAACTTTGGCAAAGAAGTCATTTTGCAAAGATACTTTCCGGAGTTTCGGGACTCCTAATCGCGCGCGCGTGCGCGCGAGAGAGTATCCCAGGAAGCGCTCAAGCGGCCCTGATAAAACGATCTTGCCACAAGCCTAACTCTCTCTTCTGGCCTCTCCTTTTCCAACCCGTTACCGTAGCGAGAACGAGAGTACCGAAAGACTGTTGATAATAGTTGAGATTTTCAGAATGTTGACAGGAGTTGACATCCGGGCGATTCATCCCAACGTGTGAGGCGTTTTCAGACGCCATAAAAAACGCGCGCACGTGCGCGCGAGGTTAAGGAAAGTTGAGTTTTTTTCGGTTGAAGGACTTGAAGGGATTCACTGTTCTTATCTCATTGATTGGCGGTATATTAGCCTTTCGTTGACAATACTTCACAAATCACCGGCCTATATCGGGATAAGGGTAGAAAAAAGACCCCCTCGAACGCCCCTTGAACCCGCCTCGAACCCCCCATGAACCCTATTCCTCGTTTTCAGTTATCTCGGCGGCACGGACTACTTTCCGGCGGTTGTAGAGATACGACACAACGTCATCCTCGAAAAAGAATCGCCGTCCGCCTTTTTCGGCATATGCCAGCCCACCGCGAATCCAGTTACCGAGCACCCGCGACCGCCCTGTGGCATCTGTGAAAGGTAGACCGAGCTGCGCGCACAGCTCGCGCTCCGGCCATACCTGGTTTAATCCGCTTGGCTTCTGGGACACGTTCTCCTCCTTTGTTGAGATACTTGGAAATGACTTCCACCTGCAATGGTTTGCCTTTCTCTTTGGCTTTCCTATAAAGCCGTTGCAGACTAACCTGATCGGCTTCAATCAGCCGGTGAATGCACCGTGAACAGACGATATATCTGACATCCAGCCCAGGCTTGACCTGCTCCTGGCGGCCTCTGAAAAAATTGTAAGCTTCCTCAGGCTGCCCGCATAAGACGCATTCAATCGGCATCGCGCAATTCCTTTCCGGTTCGAGTTAGCGGGCCGGGGGCGATGAGGGCGAGTTCACCGCCCGCACCGGCCCTTTCAGGCTCCGCGCCGTGGATCGCAGAACCTGAGTTTTTCAAGTGCCTGCCATGTGTACTTGTCAAGTGCTATCCATGCGCACTTGTTGATGGAATTTGTATTTTCTCTCAAGTGCCTGCCATGTGTACTTGTGGAATGTTGTTTTTATCTTTTTATTTCTTGTCTTTAAAGGTCTTACCGCGATTGCCCTCATTTCAGTCCCTCAAGTGCGCATGAGTGGTACGCATTGTTACAGTATTCAGCGTAGCGCTGTTTTTGTGGCCTTGCCGTTGCCCCCGTTCTTTCTTTCCTGCCGTGCTGCTGCTGCATTTGTTCTGTCCCTATCTGTGGGACTGAAAAGCTTCTCTCCTGAACGTTTCGACCGTGCTTTCACCGCCTCGTTCTTCCGTCTGTTTTCAGGGGCCAAAATGAACCCGTCCTCGCCGTACAACCTCCAGCGGTTCGAGATTGCAAAAAGGCTTGAAATCTTTAACTTGCCGCAGCCGGGCCGGGTCAAGTCGATGAAGCCCCTCTCAAGAAGTTCCTGGATCGACCGCGAGACTGTCGCGCGAGAACCGATCCCCAGCGCCTCCATGATTTCCTCATAAGTTGCCACAATTTCACCGTTGTTGATTGCGCAGCGCCGCCTCCCGGTTTTCGTTTTGCCCCGCCGGTCGCTGTTGCCGCCGCGCTCCCAGCGGAGTTTTGAAAAGAGAAGGTGAAACAGGTCTTTCGACCTACCGGAAAGCGATAAGTATGCGCGGGAGAATAACAAGTCGTGCTCCACCTGCAAAAACCGCCCGATAGGTTGATAAATCGTATCCGGTCTGATCGGTTCCACGTCTCGCCCCCGATCCGGTTAACGCCCGCTCGGTTCGGTGATCCTCGAACGCATCCAGGCAATTAGTTCCTCAACCGGGTAGACGGTTTTCCTGCCGATCTTAAATCTCCCAGTGGGACCAATTCCTTGTGAATCAAGGTTTGCGAGTGTGCGACCATTCAAAACACCCCCTGAAAATCGCTTTACTTCCGTCCTGGCCACAACAGAACTTGGCCAGGTCTCTTTCAATCGCTCAAGCGCAGAATTGTGCAATTGCCACCTCCATGATATGAATGGTTGTTTGCGTCTGTTTAAAATGTTCTTTAGAAAGGCTAAATTAAAGTCGAAGAACTGGACGATTTTTCGTCCAGTTCTCCCAACTATCAAGGGGAGGATAGGGAAAAGAGCTAATTATTTGTGGGTCAATACGTGGGGATGCAAAGCGGCCAAAGTATCTATGGCGGTTTTAATCCGGTTGTAAAGTTCAGATTGATGCCTATTGAGTATTTCGAGGGTTTTTCTAACAATTTCAAACATCGGACCATCTCGATAGACAGTTGGTTTTCCAATATTCATCCAGAAAATATAGACTATATTTTGAATGACTTCTTGCATCATGTCGGGAAGTACCATGTTATTAACATCTCCCGGAGTTTCCGGGAAATAGGTCTTGATACAATTTGGCCGTCCATTGGATTTAAGTTTAAGCGCTTCAACAAACTTGTCCCGTAACTTATAAAGGTCAGCGTATAGAGAAAAATTTGACAGATAAGTTGTCACATCCTCAGATTTCGTACCAGGGTACATTATCATTAGCGCTTCTTCAAAATGTCTGATAGCTCGGTTTAATGCATTTATTCCCTCTTTTTGTTTTTTCCGACCACGAGTTATATCTACTGGTTCTGTACTCAGTCTCCATTTTGCGGCTGGAAGGTAGGAATCGAGTTCAGAAATAAACTTATCGACAACATATTCAAAAGAAGTATACTTGGGCTTGTTATATTTACTACTGATAAGTTTTTCCCGAAATTCCTGCTTCAGCTTCTCTGTCAAACAAAGTGATTCATTCGTTTCACCGCTGTCCATAAGGTTGACAACCTCCATACCGGTTTGCGCGATAGTCACAGTGTCCCTAAGCGACTATTTCTTTAGCTGATTTGCCTTCTTTCGACTGGCTTAGTTTTGCAACTGCCTGTTGGAGCGTGCCTTGACTCAGATGGGAATATCTTTCAGTCATGGCAAGGGTTTGATGCCCCAGGAGCGTTTTGACCGTGTAAAGGTCAACGCCACTCTCCACAAGCCAGCTTGCGAACGTGTGCCGCAGGGTGTGAAAAACAACCTTGTCCCGGCGGTCCGCAACACCCTTGTTCAGTCCAAGCTTGTCAACGGTCCAGATGAAGGTATGCGGAATCTGGCCGATCCTCCCGCCGTCCGGTTTCTGGAACAAGAGTCCTTCACTGGCCGTTGCCTGCCGCCGGAGAAGCATTTCCCTGACCGGCCCGGTCATGTAAGCAATCCTGTTACGCCCGCTTTTGGTATCCCGGATTAGTATTTGCCCCCGATCGAAGTCGATGCAGTCCCAGGGCAGAGAAAAAATCTCACCCGCCCGTAATCCGCAATACAGGGAAAGCAAGGTCATGTCGTGAATATCGTAATATCCCCCGGCCAGAAGCTCGTTCAACAGTCTCGCGGCCTCAGAGTGCGACAGGAAACGCATACGCCTGTTGTCTTTCGAGGGTTTGCGGACTTTGTTGACCGGATTGTCGCCCTCGAACAGGTTCATACCTTTGGCCCGGTTGATAACCTGCCTCACAAGCGCCAGTGCGTATGTGATTGAGCGGGGGGATTGTTCTGCATCGGTCATTTTTTTCTTGAGCCGTTCAAGGTCCAGAGGGGAGAGTCTCGATAGCGTTATGCCGCCGAGATTTGGCTCAAGCCACTGTTTGAACAGTGAGCGCTCCCGGACCATCGTTCCTTTCGTTTTATCGGCTTCGGCCAGTGGCAGATAAGTCTCGTTGAAGAAACTGGAGAAGGTCAGAGATTCCCTCGTTTCCGCGTCACGTTTCGCTTGAGCCCTCTGTTCGGCTAATGTCTGTGCGCCTTTGCCGAGCCGCTGCGCCTCTTTTAATTCCCCAAGCTGTAATGACGCCTTCTGCGCAGACATTCCCTTAGAGGCCCAGCCGAGTCCTTCTTCTTTCAGCCGTCCGTTTAGATGATACCG
Source organism: bacterium (assembly GCA_021372515.1). NCBI lineage: Bacteria > bacterium. The sequence continues at coordinate 45,851 of JAJFUG010000165.1, read as the reverse complement.
GATCGAGAAATACTGATCGAATTTCACCCCGTTCTTTCTTGTAGGGTGCGTCCGGTAACGGACACCGGGATATTGTGTGTTGTGCCATTTCATATTCCGGCCTCCTGATAGTTTGTCCCACTATTGTCCCACAAAAAAGGATGAAACAGACTGTTTTTGAATGATGGTTTCTGATGAAATATATTGCTTAATGCCTTGAATGTCAAGAGGTAGATTGTGAATTGTGATTTTATGTGAAAGTTAAATAAAGGGACTTAAAATCCCTTGGAGCTTAGCTCCGTACGGGTTCGAGCCCCGTTCCCGGCACCAGATGAGCGAAAGGGCTGTCCTCGGATCGAGGATAGCCCTTTACGTTTGAGGTGAATTCCGGGAGACCGGCCAAGCCTCCCCCTTGGACAACGGGGGATCGAGGTAGTAATGTCCGGCTTAGGAAATTGCATCACGGAATCGAAAGGCCACTATTATCTTGTCCTTTTCCGGCTTGTGGAAAAGGACAAAAAGACGCTTCGTGGCCGTAAACTCGCATTGGCCCTGGTTGTTCTTTCACCCGCGGTGTGTGCGGAGTTTTTGCACGCTGCCTGTGTTGCGGGGCCACGCTGACGCTGATTGCCCGCCTGACTTCGTGGGTTTTTTCCGCCTGCGCTGTGCACGGTTCTTCTACTGCGCTCCCCCAAACCAGGCTTCAGACATATGGCCCCGGACGGGCCTGCGTGGCGCTTGGGTAGCAAGGCCCGAAAAAGGAACTTTCAAGAGGCAGAGTCAGGCCGCCCCGCAGACCTGGATACGCGATGTGCCGTAAACATCTGCATTTCCCGTAGGGGCATGGCGCGCCATGCCCCTACAATCATTTGCTGCCTTAAAATGTACCTTCGCGCATTAGCCGGCCCGGGCCTCACTTGCCTTTCTTGCTGCTGTCCTGCAGCCGCAGCGGCACGAACGAGCGCGTGTCTCCACGCTGCACCCGCAGCAGCACCGTGGCGTCCTTGGTCTCTCCGTCGATGGCTTTTTTGAACTCGGCCACAGTGGTCACGGGCTTGCGGTTGACCTCCAGGATCACATCCCCCGGCTGCAGCGAGGTGCGCGCCGCCGGGCTGGCCGCGTCGATGTCCGTTATTATCACGCCCTTGACATCCTCCGGCAGGTTGAACTGGCTCCGGATGTCCGGGGAGAGGTTCTGCAGGGTCAGGCCGGTCCGGCCGCGGGCGGCCTCGCTGGGGTTGCTGCTCTGGGCCACGTCCTCGGTCCGCTCCTCCAGGGTCACCTTGAAATCCATGCTCTTGCCGTCACGCAGCACCACGAAATCGGTGGGGGTGCCGGGTTTGATCGCAGCCACGCGGTTGCGCAGGTCGTTGGAGGAGGTCACCTTGCCGCCGTTGATCGCGGTGATTATGTCACCGTCCTTGATTCCGGCTTTCTGGGCCGGGCTCTTGTCGATCACGTTGTCCACCAGTACGCCGGAGCTGGGCTGCACGTTCAGAGCCTTGGCCATGTCCCCGGTGATGTCGCGGATGAACACTCCCAGATAGCCGCGGGTGACCTTGCCCTCATCGATCAGAGTGCGCGCAATGTCGCGGGCCATGTTGACCGGGATGGCGAAACCCACGCCCTGGTTGCCGCCCGAGCGGCTGTAGATGGCCGAGTTGATCCCCACCACCGCGCCGTTCAGATCGACCAGCGGGCCGCCAGAGTTGCCGGGGTTGATCGCGGCGTCGGTCTGCAGGAAATTCTCATAACTGGAGGGGTCCATCACGTTGGAGCGTCCCTTGGCCGAGATGATGCCCTGGGTCATGGTCTCGCTCAGGCCGAACGGGCTGCCGACCGCCAGCACCATCTCACCGATCCGCAGCTTGTCGCTGTCGCCCAGGTAGGCCACCGGGAGGTTCGACGCCCCCTCGATCTTGATCACCGCCACATCCGTGGGCGGGTCCGTGCCGATCACCTTGGCCGTGAACTCGCGGTTGTCCGAAAGGGTCACGGTGAGGTCATCCGCACCCTCGACCACGTGGTTGTTGGTCAGGATGTAGCCATCCGCCGAGACGATGAACCCGCTGCCCACACCCTCGATGCGCTCCTGCTGGCTGGGCTGCTGCGGCTGCTGTTGACGGCCACGCTGCTGCTGCTGGCCGAAGAACCATTCGAACGGGTCGAACTGCGGCACCTGCACCACCTTGGCGCTGTGCACCGACACCACGCAGGGAATCACCTTGTCCGCCACGTCCGCATACACCTGCTTGAACCCCGGGTAGCGCTGCTCGATAGGGGTCAGGGGCGGATTGTCCGCCCCCAGGCTGGTCCGGGCAGCCACCAGCTCGGAGACCGAACGTCCGCAGGCCGAAAAGGCCAGGACCAGGGTCAGCATGAACAGCATCCGGGTGATCCGGTTGGAAAATCTGGACTGTCTCAACGCACACCTCCTCTAAGAGTGAAAATCCAGGAACGCAATCTGTGTTTTCGATTAGCCGTCGCCCCTTTGGGCGCTCCCACTTAACAGTAGGAACGATTCGCAGTAAATGCAAATTGCGAACCACATCCGCACCATTTTCTGGATAATTGCATAACTGATGTATATGCAGTCGAATACATGTTTGTCCGGTTTTGGTCAGTAGACTGGTTTGCCCGGATATGCGAAGTCTGTCCCCCGGGATGGTGACGCGGATGAGATTGGATACCCCATTTGGGGTATTCCCCCGAAGACCCGGTCCGGGGTTTCGACTTGTCGGACGGGCCGGGCGGGCTTATATTGCCAGTAAAGCCTGATGCCCGTGCTGCAGGGATGGTGCGGGCCTGACGATGCGCCGGGGAAAACCGGCGCGTTCATTTTGTGGAAAGGAGAATACGGCCATGTCGGATAAGGGCCGGATGGGCTTTGTCCGGCGCCGCCTCGGGCGGACCGGTCTGATGGTCAGTGAAGTGAGCCTGGGCACCTGGACCCTGGGTGGGGTGAGTTTCAACGAGGGTAGCCCCAACGGCTGGGGCGCGCTGGATGTGAGCGAGGCCGAACGCGCGGTGCTGCACGCCCTGGACCTGGGTTGCAACCACCTGGACACGGCGGATGTATACGGCGCGGGCCGCTCGGAGCAGCTTCTGGGTCGCGTGCTGGGGGCCCGGCGTAAGGAGGTGGTTCTGGCGACCAAGGTCGGCTGGTTCCGGGGCACGGCCGGGCACGCCTACCAGCCCCTGCATATCCGCCACCAGCTCGAACAGAGCCTGGCCAACCTTCGCACGGACCATGTGGACATATACTATTTCCATCACGGCGATTTCGGCGAGAGCGACCTCTGGCTGGACGGCGCGATCGAGGTGATGCGGCGGCTCAAGGAAGAGGGCAAGGTGCGTTTCATCGGCCAGAGCGCCTACACGCAAGCTGATTTCGAGAAGCTGATCCCGCGGGTGGACCCGGATGTGCTGCAGTCGAGCACGCACATGCTGAACCTCAAAATGATCGGCCCGGCTTCCCGTATCCCGGCCCTGATCGCCCAGCGCGACCTGGGCCTGGTGGGGTTCAGCCCGATGGCCCAGGGTCTTCTGCTGGACAAGTACGACCCGAAGCACCCGCCGCAGTTCGAGCCGGGCGACCAGCGCGCCGGCAGCCGCTGGTTCAAGGCCGATTTCCTGGAGCGGATGCAGCCGCGTCTGGCTGAGCTGAAAAAGCGTTTCGGCGGCTCCACGGCCGAGCTGGTGCGCGCCAGCCTGCAGTACGTGCTGGCCTACCCATCCGTAAGCTGCGTGATACCGGGGTTCCGCAACTGCGCCCAGGTGGAGATGGACCTCTCGGCGGCGGGACAGCCGCTCACCACGGAAGACAGGGAATGGATAAGGGAACTGTTCGCGGACCTCGCGCTGACCGATTAGAAGAAGGCAACGGAAACGGCCGCCGGAACTCGCCGCCCCAGACCCTGGCCGCGCGCAGCGAGCGCGCACTGGCCCGTCTTAGTCCGGAGGAGCGTGAGTTCCTGGACGCGCTGATCGCGCGCTCGGGGCTGATCAACCGGGTGATCATGCGGCTCTACCTGGCGGTGGATGTGCGCGGGCTGGACCGCTGGTGGCTCCACATCCAGCGCATGAACCGGCGCAAGCTGAAAAGATTCGAGATGTTTTCCTACTGGCCGCTGCGCCTACTGGAACGTCTGAGCGCGATCTACATCGGCGGCTCGCTCACCGCGGCCGAGCAGCGCACGTTCGGCCTGATCTGCCGGATCGAGGACTACAAGCTCAGCCGCTACAACTCGATCATCTTCGGCCTCTGGGCCGGGGTGTTCTTTTTCTCGTCCGGGAACCTGGCGCACTGGATGGGCGGGATGTCGGGGCTGTTCAGCGGGACATTCGACCTGACCTCGCTGCTGCTCTACAGCGTGGGCGCGATCAGCGTGGCGGTGGACCTCTTCCGGGCGATAGACTCCTACGCCCGGAAGAGGGCGCACATGCCGTTCGGGGTGTTACCCCTGGTGCTCAATTCCACCACTTTCTTCAAACGCCTGTTGGAGCGCGGAGGGGCCGGATCAGAGCAGTGAGCGCACCAGCTGCTCGATGAACTTGGCGTAGTGGCAGCCCACCTCCACCTCATTGCCCTCCGCGGCCTGGGCCTTGACCCGCGGCTCGCCCCAGTCGACCCAGCCGCCGACCCAGTGCGGGGCCAGGTCGGTGGTGAGCGCCGCGGTGCGGCCCTTGCCCTGCGTGCCGAACACCAGGAGCGGGAACTCCTTGTCCTCCAGCGTCACCGCGCCATCGCGGATCACCAGCCGGCGCAGGGCCAGGCCCTGGCCACGGCTGTCCTTCAGTGTGACCTTATTATAACCGCAGAAAATGGGCGGGCGGTCCCAGGGCAGGCCGGCCAGGCATTTCTGATCCCCCTTGAGCACCGGCACCGCGCCCTGGCAGTAGTTGACCCGGTCATCCGACTGCAGCGGGATCACGGGCAGGATATCGCAGACCGGGCCCTGGTTGTACTCGCCGGCCAGGCCGTGGAACGACTCCCAGCCCCCGATCATGAGCAGCGAGGCACCGCGGCCGACACTCTCGGCCAGGGCTTTCTGGCGCGCCATGTCCAGGTTCGAGGCCGGGTAGTCGCTGATTATGAACAGGCCGGACTCGCGCTGGTAGGCCTCCAGCGGGGCCTGCACCGAACTCGGTACGTAATCGAATGCAATCCCTGCGTGGGTCATCACACCGCCCAGGTAGGCCGCGGCGCCTTTGAGGCTGTCATCCCCCATGTAGAGCACGCTTTTTCCGTCCATCTGCACACTCCCTTCTTTTGATTTGGATTCAATGCTGTCCGGGAAGAATCCTGTTGTATTCCGGATAGAATTCCTCTTTGGGTAAGCCTTCCGTAGGGGCGGCCCCCAGTGGCCGCCCGCAGAGAATACGGGCAGGCACAGGGGCCTGCTCCTACAGCAAACACCTGTCGGGTGGCCCGCCGGTGGTTTATCGTCCCGCCCGGGCGCGTCGAAGGCGCGGGCGGATTTTCTCCTTGTACACCCCGTAGCCGATCAGTAGCCAGAGGATTACACCGGTTACGGCGCCCCAGGCCCCGGCCGCTCCCGCCTCCAGGCCGGAGGCGGCCACGGAGGGCGTTATCCCGAACGCCGAGTAAACCCAGTCCAGGCCGAACGCGCAGAGAAGGCCGACCACGACCACGCCGGACAGGTAGATCAGCGTGGAGCGCGGACCCTGGATGCGCCAGATCAGGCTGAGCGCGGCCAGGTTGGTGGCCGGGCCCACCAGGAGCAGCAACAGCGCCGCCCCCGGGCTGATCCCCTTGGCGATAAGGGCCGCGGCCAGGGGGGTGCTGCTGGTGGCGCAGATATAGAGCGGCACCCCGAGCGCTATTATAAGCCCCAGTGTCGACCACTGCCCGCCGGGTAATTCAGCCAGAAAGCCTTTCGGCAGAAAGGCCGAGATCGCCCCTGCCAGGATAAAACCCCAGAGCAGGTACCAGCCCAGGTCGGCCATCAGCACAAAATAACCGTAGCGCCCCCCCTCGCGCAACCTTCCGGCCAGGCCGCGCTTTTCAGGGAGCGCTGCGCTGAAAGTGGGGGAGGATGGGGCCTCCTCCTTTGGGCCGAGCAGCACCTCGGCGGCGCCGGTGACAAGGGCGGTCGCCAGGGCGGCCAGCGGGCGGGCCACTGTCATCAGCGGATCGAGCATGGCCCAGGAGACCGCCACCGAGTCCACGCCTGTCTCGGGGGTGGAGATGAGAAAGGCCGTGGTCGCCCCGCGCGAGGCCCCGCCCTTGCGCAGCGCGGCGGCGGCGGGCAGCACCCCGCAGGAGCAGAGCGGCAGGGGGGCGCCGATCAGGGCGGCCTTGAACACCGGACCCAGCCCGGGGCCGCCCAGGTGCGCGGCGACAGTGCGCTCGTTGACAAAGGCGTGCAGAAGCCCGGCCAGGCCGAAACCCAGCAGAAGAAAGGGCGCGGCCTCGCGGCTGAAAGCCCAGGTAGTGCTGAAAATATTCCAGAGCACATTGCCTCCGACAACACAACATTAAGCCTGATAGTCAAACTCAGATAATATAACCTCTTTTGCGTTCAGAATAAAGGCCTGAAGGTCGGATGGGCCGCCAAACGAACCGGCTCCCGGAGAATTCTCCGGGAGCCGGCGTTTTTTCAGCAGACCTGAATAAAAAACGGAGGGAAGCCCGATTCCAAGCAAATCAGTACAAGTCAATGCTCTCAGAGCAGTTTCAGGCGCGCGCTGAGCGTGGACGTGGTAGCGGCGTCCGCCGAGCCCTTGAACCCAGGCTGCTTGCCCCCGGCCGTGATTTCGAACTCACCCGGCTCGTAGGCTCGCTCTCCGTTGTCGCTGATAATCCCGAAAGCCTCCGGAGCCACGTCCAGCTTGACCCGGCAGCTTTCGCCCGGGGCGAGGCTCACCCTCTGGAACCCGACCAGAGCGCGCACCGGCGCCGGCGCCGAGGCCACCAGGTCGGTCAGGTAGAGCTGGACCACCTCATCCCCGGCGCGAGAACCGGTGTTCTTGACTTCCACGCTGACTGTCACCGTATCGCCGGCCTTAATCTCGGCCGGGGCCTCCAGGCCCGAATAGGCGAAAGTCGTGTAGCTCAGGCCGTGCCCGAACGGGTAGAGCGGGTCGCCTTTGAAATAGCGGTAGGTGCGTCCCTGCATGTCGTAATCCTCGAACGGCGGGAGCTGGTCGGTCGACTTGAAGAAGGTCACCGGCAGACGGCCGCCGGGGTTGCAGTCGCCGAACAGCACATCCGCCACCGCCCGGCCGCCCTCCTCACCCGGGTACCAGGCCTCCACGATAGCGGGCAGAAGCTTGTCCGCCCGGTTGACCGCCAGGGCGCTGCCGTTCAGCAGCACCAGGACCACGGGCTTGCGGCTGGCCGCGGCCTTTTCGAGCAGCGCCTCCTGGGGCGCGGGAAGGTCGATGCTGGTGCGGTCGCCGCCCAGGAACCCGGGCACCTTGACATCCATCTCCTCGCCCTCCAGCTTGGGCGAAAGCCCCAGGCAGAGCACCACCAGGTCGGAATTTTTCAGCAGCGCATCAACATCGCTCTGGACAGGCAGGCTCCAGTAGAGGGAGAGATAGGGGTCGTTGCCCTCGGCCGCGAGCATCTCGAGCCGCAGTTCATGCGTGCTCCCGGCCGCGAAATCCAGGCTCGTGCTGTTCACCGTATATACTTCGGCAGAATCGGAACTCAGCACCGGCTGCCCATCGATAAAGAGTCTGTACACTTGCTTTGAATTGACCCTCAGCCCGTATGTCCCCTCCTGCGGGGCGAGCAGGCGGCCGGTCCAGCGCGCGGAGTACACGGTGTTCTGAAGCTCCGGGATAAGCGGCCAGGGGCGATGGTGGCGCTCATAACCGATCAGCTCTTCCGAGCCGGTTCTGACTGGCTGGCCGGACAGATCGGCAGAGGCGAAATACTCGACTTTCAGCCCCGCGCTTTCGCCCCCGGGGGCAAACAACGCCTTGGGCGGCACGCACTCGAAATTTGGAAAATCCTCCGCAATCGCGCAGCCGGTCCGGTAGGTCACCTGTGCGCCCTCCGGCAGCTTGCCGCGGATGCCATCGAGCACCGTGGAGTAAGCCGAGGGCATGCCGTAATAGTTGCCCAGCAGGCAGTCGAGCGAGAAAGCCTGGGGGCCGAGCACGAGCACGTTCCGGTAGCGGGTGCGGTCGAGCGGGAGCAGCCCGCCCTCGTTCTTGAGCAGGACTATCGACTTGCGCGCGGCCTCCAGAGCCAGCTCACGATGCTCCGGGGAGTCGTTGTCCGAGAACGGTATGGAGGCGAAGGGAACCAGGGAGTCCGGGTCGAACATGCCGAGTTTCATCCGCGCCAGGAACAGGCGACGCACCGCAGTGTCGATCTGGTCCGCTCCGAGCAGACCCGTATCCACGGCTTTACGGAGATCGTTCTGGAACACCAGGCCGCAGTTGAGGTCGCAGCCGGCCGCGACCGCCAGAGCTGCGGCCTCGGGCCCGGTCTTGACCTTGGCATGGCCCTCGTAGATATCCTGGATTGCACCGCAGTCCGAGACCACATAGCCCTGGAAACCCCATTCGTTTCGCAGGATGTCGGTGAGCAGGGTAGGGTTGGCGCAGCAGGGCTGGTCGCGGAAACTGTTGTAGGCGCCCATGACACTGAAAGCCCCGGCCTCGACCACTGTGGCGCGGAAAGCCGGCAGGTAGGTTTCGAGGAAATCGCGCTGGCCCACCACAGCGTTGAACCTGTGACGCTCGGGTTCCGGACCGCTGTGCACGGCGTAGTGCTTGGGCGTGGCCACAGTTTTCAGGTATTTGGGATCATCGCCCTGCATGCCGCGCACGAACTGCACGCCGAGTCGGGCGGTGAGGAAAGGGTCCTCGCCGTAGGTTTCCATTCCGCGGCCCCAGCGCGGGTCGCGGAAGATGTTGATATTGGGGGACCAGAAAGTGATGCCGTGAAAGATACGCCGGTCGTCGTGGCGGAGGTCCTCGTGGTACTTGGCCCGCCCCTCGTCCGAGATAACGGTCGCCACGCGCAGCATCAGCGGCTGGTCCCAGGTCGCCGCCAGCCCGATCGCCTGCGGGAACACCGTGGCGGCCTTGAGGTAGGCCACTCCGTGCAGGGCCTCGCTCCACCAGCAGTAGGACGGTACGCCCAGGCGCTCGATCGCCGGCGCCATATGGCCCATCTGGGAGATTTTTTCATCCAGGGTCATCCGGGAGACAAGGTCGGTAGCCCGCTCCTCGAACGAAAGACTGGTGTCCCTGAAACGCATTTTCTGTCCGGCATCGGAGCAGGCCAGCATGTTAATCAGAATTGCGCTGACAACGAGTCCTCCAAAGACGTGAAACAGGTTTGGTTTACGCATCAGATCAGGCTCCTCCTGGAAATGAAAGCAACGCATCGATGCAGGGACAGAACGGGAGAATGCTGAAACTACAATTCCAATATTTATGGCCCGGTCCGGTCTTGCGGGTTTGCCGGCTTGTCTGCTCGAAAACGTCAAACAATATCGCTATAGTCCGTCTAAAAAGAAAGGATTCCGGTGGAAGGAAACGACTTTATAATTAGGTTCTTGGCGGGTTCTGAAGGTATCTTCCGGCAAGCCGGGTCAATCATATGGACTCTTTTCAGCGAGGCTGGCAAGTGCTATGCGGCTGAGGTGATCTGGTCAGTAATACTGCATTATGTTCCCTGAGGTTTTGTAAGAAAGCTGAAGAAAAACGGCCGGGTATTCCTGTGAATACCCGGCCGTTCCAAAAACAAGTCCTGCATTATGCTCAGACCCAGGCCTTGTCCACCGCGCTGAGCATCATCCGCAGGCAGGGCTTGAAAGGCTTGGACGCCACATGCGCCTGGATGGCCTCGGCCAGGGCCTCCAACGCGTCGTCCTCCCCCGAGACCAGCATCACCGAGGCCTCCCAGGGCAGGTTGTCGCCCAGCATACCCTTGCAACTGTGGCTGATCCCCAGGGCATCCGGGAACTGTGCGTAGCAGTCCACATGCTGGCCGGCGATTATGTCCTCGACCTCGTGGCTGAGGTCCCGGCTGACTATGATGGTCAGCATTTTCATCCGCATCACCTCCATCCTTTCCGGGTCAGTCCTGCGACTGTGTTTCGGCGCCCCAGCGCTGCTTGTACAGGTAGTAGAACAGCGGCACCACGAACAGGGTCAACACCGTGCTGACCAGCGCGCCGAAGAACAGTGACACCGCCAGTCCGGCAAAAATCGGATCGAACAGGATCACGATCGCGCCCACGATAATCGCGCCCGAGGTGAGGGCGATGGGGCGGAACCGCACCGCCCCCGACTCGATCACCGCGTCCACCAGGCCCATGCCCTGGTGCAGGCGGGTCTCGATGAAATCGATCAGCAGGACGCTGTTTCGCACCATGATCCCGGCCAGGGCGATCACCCCGATCATCGAGGTGGCCGAGAAGAATGTCCCCATGATCCAGTGGCCCGGGATCACCCCGGCCAGGGTCAGCGGGATCGGCAGCATCATGATGATCGGCGTGAAGAAGCTGTGGAACCAGGCCACGAGCAGGAAATACATCAGCACTATCACCACCGCGAACGAGGCCCCCATGTCGCGGAAAACCTCCTGGGTGATGTCCCACTCGCCGTCCCACTTCATCGTTATTTTCTGGTCGTGCTTGGGCAGCCCGGCGTAGTACTGCTGGATCTCGTACCCGCCGCCCGGAGGCGAGATTTTACTGATCCGGTCTTTCATGTCCAGGATCGCATAGACCGGGCTTTCGATGGAGCCGGCCACATCGCCGGTCACATAGACCACGCGCCGCAGGTTCTTGCGGTAGATGGTCTTGTCCAGGCTGAGTTGCTCCACGGTGACCAGCTCACCCAGCGGGACCTGGGTCCCGGCCGGGCTGCTCAGGTATAGACCTTTAAGGTCCTCCACACTGGAACGGCGCTCGCGGGGAAGGCGCAGCACTATTTCCACCGGCTCCTGCTCGCTGTCCATATGCCCCAGGGCGATACCATCCTGGGCCAGGGCCAGGCGCAGGGTGCGAGCCACCTCGGCCGTGCTGATCCCGTTCAGAGCGGCCTTTTCCTTGTCCACGGCGTAGACGTAGCGCACCTGGTCGTCCTCCACCATCCAGTCCATATCCACCACGCCTGGAGTGTTGGTGAACACGTCTTTCACCTGCCGCGCCACATCCAACTGCTGCTCGTAGCTGGGTCCGTAGACCTCTGCCACCAGGGTCGAGATCACCGGCGGTCCGGGCGGAATCTCGGCGATCTTGATCCGCGCGCCGTACTTGTCACCCAGCGCGGTGACCGGCCCCCGGATCGCCACCGCGATCTCGTGGCTCTGGCGCTTGCGCTCGCCTTTGGGCAGCATGTTCACCTGGATGTCGGCCAGGTTGGGCTGCCGGCGCATGAAATAGTGCCGGATCAGGCCGTTGAAATTGTACGGCCCGGAGGTGCCGCTGTATACCTGGTAGTCAGTCACCTCCGGCACTGTGCGCAGGTAGTCGCCGATCTCCATCGACAGCTGGGTGGTGCGCTCCAGGGGCGTGCCCTCGGGCATGTCGATCACCACCTGCAGCTCGCTCTTGTTGTCGAACGGCAGCATTTTCACTTCCACCCAGCGCATGTAGAACAGCCCGGTGGAGGCCACAACCGTCGCAACCACGATCAGGACAAAGGTCCAGCGTACGCGCGGGCGCTCCAGCAGCGGCAGCATGTAGCGCCGGTACAGACGGTAGGTGCGGGTGTCCTCGGTGCGCAGGCCCTCGCCGTGGCTCTTGCCGTAGCTGCCCTTGAGCAGACGGTAGGCGAACCAGGGGGCGATCATCAGCGCCACCATCAGGCTGAATGTCATCGCCAGCGAGGCCCCGATGGGCATGGGCGACATGTAGGGGCCCATCAGCCCGCCCACCGTGACCAGGGGCAGAATGGACACGATCACGGTCAGGGTGGCCAGCACCGTGGGGTTGCCCACCTCGTTGATCGCGGCCACCGCCGCCTGCAGCGGCGGCAGGATGCGCAGCGAGTAGTGACGGTAGATGTTCTCCACAATGATGATCGAGTCATCCACCACCAGACCGGTGACAAAGATCAGGGCGAACAGGGTCACCCGGTTGATCGTGTAGCCGAACGCATAGTAGCTGAACAGGGTCAGGGCGAAAGTGACCGGCACGGAGACGAAGATGATCGCCGCGCCCCGCGGGCTGAGGGTCATGGCGATTATCAGCGTGACCGCGATGATCGACAGGGCCAGGTGGAACAGCAGCTCGTTCGACTTCTCGTCTGCTGTTTCGCCGTAGTTGCGGGTCACAGTGACCTGCACGTCCGACGGCACGACCACGCCCCTGAGCTCCTCTACCTGCTGCTCCACTTCCTTTGCCACACCCGAGGCCCCGCTGCCCTTGCGCTTGGCCACGGACAGAGTGACAGCCGAATACTCGAAGCGCGAGCTATCGACCGGGGCGAGGTGCTTGGCTGCAGCCGCCGGCCCCAGGCCGAAGAACACGTGATCGCGCACCTCCTCCGGGCCGTCCTCTATCGTGGCTACATCCTGAAGGTAGACCGGCTTGCCCATGCTGGCGCCCACCACCAGGCGGCCCAGGTCCTCGGCCGAGGTGATAAAGCTGCCGGTCTCGACCAGGAACATCCGGTTGCCCTGCTCGAAACTGCCGGCCGGCAGGTCGACGTTGGCGGCCTGGATCATCGGCACCAGCTGAAGCAGGCTCAGGTTGACCGAGGCCAGCTTGTCCGGGTCGAGCGTGACCCTCAGTTGACGGCGCTGGCCGCCGATCACCTGGGTTTCGGAGACGTTGTCCAGTTTCTTGACCCGCTCCTCCAGCTCGGTGGCGATACGCCGCAGCTCGAACCCGTCGTAGCGGTTGCTCCAGAGGGTCAGGCCCAGCACCGGCACGTCGTCGATGGAGCGGCTCTTGACCAGGGGCATGGTCGCACCGGCGGGCATGCGGTCCAGGTTATAATAAAGCTTGTTGTAGAGCTTGACCAGCGAGCGCTCGATGTCCTGGCCCACGTAGAACCGCACCACCACCATCGTCCCGCCGGGGGAGGAGATGGAGTAGACATACTCCACTCCCGGTATTTCCCAGAACATTTCCTCCAGGGGCTTGGCCAGGCGGGACTCCACCTCTGCGGGTGTGGCCCCGGGCAGCCCCGCCATCACGTCCACCATCGGGACCACTATCTGCGGCTCCTCCTCGCGCGGGGTCTTTATAAGGGCCACCGCGCCCAGGAACAGCGACAGGATCACCAGCAGGGGCGTGATCTTGGACTGGATGAAACTCTGGCCGATTTTACCGGCAAGCTGCATGCTCATCGGCTCACCTCCCGCACGGCCAGGCCCTCGCCGAGCTGACGGTCACCGGCCAGGACCACGGTCTCGCCGTCGCTCAGGCCCGAAAGCACCTCCACCATATCGCCGCTCGCCTTGCCCAGGCGCACCCAGCGCAGACGGGTCAGGTTGCGGCTGTCCAGCACGTAGAGGCCGGTGAGCTGGCCCAGATGGACCACCGCTTCCTGCGGCACGGCCAGGAGCTGCCCGGAGCCGGTGGCGAAATAGACCCGGGTGAACACGCCGCTTTTCAGGGCGCCGTCCCGGTTGCCCACCACCAGCCGCACCCGGAACGAGCGCGTGCGCGGGTCGGCGGAGGGCACCACGGCCTCGATCCGCGCCGGGCGCCGTCCCTGGCCGGCCAGGTCGGTCTCGATCCAGGCGCTGTCGCCGGCTGAGATTTTACCCAGGTCCTGCTCGTTCAGTGTGGTGAGGATGCGCAGGCTGTCCTGCTGCTCCACTGTCACCAGGGGCATGCCCGGGGCGGCCATGTCGCCCGGGTCGACGCTGCGACCGGTCACGAAGCCGTCAAACGGCGCGGCCAGCACAGAGTAGGCCAGGTTCGAGCGGGCGGCGGCGATCCCGCCCTCGGCGGCCTGCACCTGGGCCAGGGCGCCTTGATATTGGGCCTGTGCGTTGTCCAGGGCCTGGTGTGTGGCACTCTTGTCCTCGTAGAGGTTCTTGATCCGCTTGTAGTAGGCCTCGGCGTTCTCGCTTTGGGCCTTGGCCGCGGCCAGCATGGCCTCGCTCTGCTCCACCTGGCCCGAGACCGCCTGCATGTCCAGGCGCAGCAAGGTCTGGCCGCGCCGCACTTTCTGGCCCTCCTGGACCAGCACCTGCTGGACATGCCCCATGATCCGGGTGGCAACCTGGGCCCGGTTGAACGGCTCGAGCGTGCCCACGGCGGTGGTGTAGAGCGGAAGCTCGCGCAGCTCGGCCTTGTAGAGCGCGGCCTGCAGCTCGCCGCGCGCGCCCTGTTCGACCGCTTCCTTCGGGGAGCCGCAGGCCAGGCTCAGGCTCAGCAGAAAAAGAAATAATCCGCTCACGGCGATGACTGTCCTCTTATTGTCCATCTGGTCTCTCCAGGCTTTAAGTCCCGCATCGAGGCGGGAAACGTTCATCAGTCGTTTATCGGGTATCCGCCGGTGGCCAGACGGAGGCCGGCCAGCGAGAGGTTGTACTCGTAGAGGGCGGCGGAATAGTTGAGCCCGGCCCCGGTGGCGGCGGCCTCGGTGTCCAGAAGGTCGGTGATCGAGGCGAGTCCCTCGCGGTACTGGTTTTCCACGATGCGCAGGCTCTCGCCGGCCTCGTCCCGCGCGCCGCGGGCCACCTCGATCTGCTTGCCAGCGGCCTGGAGGTTGAGCCAGGCCTCGCGCACGTCCACCTCCACCTTGTGACGGAGCATGGCGGCCTCGTTCAGGGCTTTCTCGCGCATGGCGCGGGCGCTTTTGACATTGCCCACGCTGCCCAGACCGTCGAAGAAGTTCCAGTCCAGGGACACGCCCACCATCCAGTTGTCACCGTCCTTACCGAAAGCGTCCTGCGAGTCGCGCTCGTACTGGGCGAACCCGTTGAGGCTGGGGATCAGAGAGCCCAACGCGGCTTTGGCGCCGTATCCTGCGGCCTGGGCCGCCTGGTCCGCGGCGGCGAGCTGGCCGTGCGAGGCCAGGGCGAACGCGATCAGGCTGTCCAGCGGGGCATTGAAAGCGGCTGCATCCAGACTGTCCAGCGGCAGCACCGGGCGGTTGTCATGCACCCCGGAAGCCAGCTTGAGGTATTCCCCGGCCACTGTCACCGAGTTGGCCGCGGCGATACGTTTCTGCTCCAGCTCGGCCACGCGGACCGAGGCTTTGAGTTCATCGGCGCGGGTGGCCAGGCCCTCGGCGCTCATGCGCTCGGCCTGATGCTTGTGGCTGCGGGCGGCGGTCAGGGCGGCATCCAGCACGACCACGCTCTCGCGGGCCAGGAGCGCGGAATAGTAGGCCTTGCGCACCTGGAAAGCGGTTTCCTCGGCCGTATAGCCGGCGGCTTTCTGCGCCGCCTGACTGTATGAATCGGCCATGCGCCGCCCGTTCCAGGCCCGGCCGCCGTTGAAAATCGGCTGCTGGAGCACGAAACGGGTGGAGTAGTTGCTGATCGGAGCGGGGAAATTGAGCGCGCTCATGGCGAAATCCCGCTCCGAGAAGATCGACTGCCGCAGCTTGGTGCCGAAAGCGTAGACCGGGTCGTTGCTCCGGCTGAACATCTCCGACATGCTCAGGTGGGGCAGAAATCCGGCCAGCGAGGCCAGACGCTGCCCCTCGGCAGCCTCGGCCGCGTTGCGGGCCGCGCGCAGCATGGGGTTCGCCTGCCCGGCGCTCTGGAGCATCTCGGCCAGTGTCACCCGCAGAGTGTCGGTCTGGGCCGCGGCCGCTCCCGGCAGCGCCGCAAGCAGGGCGGCGGCTGCAAACAGCGCCGCCAGCGCGGCTTTCACGCTCGGGGAGGCTCCTGCTTTGAGTTTCATGCCAGCTCCTGGATGATTTGAAAAGGTCAGGTTCATCGGGTTGCCGTTTTCCCGGCCACTCCCAGCTTGGCCAGGATGTCCTCCATCAGGCACCAGCGGGTGAAAGCCGACTGGAAAAGGTTCGCCCCGACAAAGGCGGTGAGCAGAAACCACCAGTGGCTGACCCACCAGCCCAGCGCCAGGCTGCCCAGGATGAAAATTCCGGCGATGGCGCGAATGATCCGTTCCATTTCCATGGCTTCCTCCTTGTGGGGGGATCATTTGTTGATTCGCAAGAAATTTCAGCCGGCCTGACCCAGCAGCGAGTCGAGGCGGCGGTTCAACTCGGTCTTGCGCACCAGTCCCACCACCCGGTCCACCAGCTTGCCCTGCTTGAAGAACAGCAGGGTCGGGATGCCCATGATGCCCAAGCGCATCGGCACGCCGGGGCTTTCGTCCACGTTCAGCTTGCCCACGCTCACCCGTCCCTTGTACTCCTCGGCCAACTCCTCCACGCTGGGCCCCAGGATGCGGCAGGGGGCGCACCAGTCGGCGTAGAAATCCACCAGCACAACATCGGAACCGGACTCGACCTCGGTGGAAAAATTGCTGTCGTTGTAATGCTTCAAGGCGCTCATCCTTATTCTCCTTATGAATACTGTTCATTGAAAGAAACCGCAGCCTGAGTTTGACTGTCAGGCATTACAAGAACAGTGCCACGGAGACAAAGAAAGCTACTGTGTCGGCTATATCTATAAATAATAAGCGTTTGAAGGCTTGGTCCGTGTTGCGGAAATTGCGGGAGCGTGTTAACCAGGATGTTTCTGTGTTAATTTTATGTTAATATTGTTAACCGTATTAACGCAGCGTAGGCGTACTAATCTCCCTGACCGGTCTCGCCGGCTGCGGTCAGTCCCAGCTTTTTCATGCGTTTCCAGAGTGTGACCCGGCTCACGCCCAGCAGACGGGCGGCCTCGTTGCGGTTCCAGCCGGTCCGGTTCAGAGCGTCCAGCAAGGCCTGGCGCTGGTCCGGGCCGCCGGGAACGGCCTGCGCAGCGCTGCTGGCCGCGGGCCAGCCCGGGGGCCGCACGCCGGTCTGTCCGGGCGGACAGAACTGGCGCCGGAATTCGGCCCGCAGGAGCTCCTGCGGCAGCTCGAACGTGCCGATCTCCTCGCCCTGGCAGAGCACGAACGCGTATTCCACCGCGTGCTCCAGCTCGCGCACGTTGCCCGGCCAGCAGTAGTCGAGCAGAAGGCGCAGGGCCTCGGGGTGCACGCGCCGCACGCGCTTGCCGGTCTTGCGGTTGAAAGTCTGGATGAAATGCTCCAGCAGGGACGGGATGTCGCCCTTGCGCTCGCGCAGCGGAGGAAGGTTGATCGGAAAGACCTTGAGCCGGAAAAACAGGTCCTCACGGAACTCACCCTGGCGTACAAGCTGGTACAGGTCGCGGTGAGTGGCGGTGATAACCCGGACCTCCGCCTTGCGGGTGGCGCTTTCACCCACGCGCTGGTACTCGTGTTCCTGCAGGAAACGCAGCAGCTTGAGCTGGATGAGCGGCGAGATGTCACCGATCTCGTCCAGGAAAATCACCCCGCCCGAGGCCAGCTCGATCCGGCCGACCTTGTTGGCCACCGCCCCGGTGAAAGCTCCCCGCACGTGGCCGAAAAGCTCGCTCTCCAGCAGGGACTCGGGCAGGGCCGAGCAGTTGACAGCCACGAAAGGGCCCGCGGAGCGCTTACTCAGGCGGTGGATGGCCCGGGCGGCCAGCTCCTTGCCGGTGCCGCTCTCGCCGGTCAGCAGCACGCTGGATTCGCTGTCCGCGGCGAAACGCATCAGACGGTAGGCCTGATTCATCACCTCGGAGCCGCCCAGCATCCCGGGCACAGGCGAGCCCTCATCCAGGATCCGCGGCAGCTCCGGGACCGGGGGAAGGCTGTGTTCCGGGGCCGAAAGCTCGGTCAACGTTTCCACCGCGCCCAGCAGCCTGCCCTCGGGGTCGTAGAGCGGGCTGGCGGTGCGCAGCACCCGCACGTTGCGGCCATCCGGCCGCTCGATCCGGCATTCCTGGGACACGTCGCTCCGATCCTTGAACAACGAGCAGTGACCGTTTTCCTCGGGGCGGCCCATCCCGCAGTCCGAATTTTCGAGGTCACAGCAGCGCCGCCCGCTCATCTGCTCGGCTGTGCGGCCGGTGATGGCCTCGGCGGCCCGGTTCCAGAACCGGATACGACAGTCCGGGTCGACCACGAAAATACC
This sequence comes from bacterium, assembly GCA_021372515.1. Taxonomy (NCBI): domain Bacteria; species bacterium. The sequence continues at coordinate 27,824 of JAJFUG010000165.1, read as the reverse complement.
GGTGGCCGCGTTCTCCAGGGCCAGACGGAGAGTGCGGCTGGAAATATCCGACATTGTTGAGGCCTCGGGTTGCGCCATCTTGTTGTTTTTGCTGGGGATAGGCTCGATCCTGTGAAATGGCCGGCTTTTGACTCCGGTTTTCATAATCAAGTTATGCTTTTTTCGGATTCGAGTCAACCTCACATTTTTCAAATGCCTGCCGTTGTTGACTATCCACGCTTTAACAATTAGAATGGTATATAAAATCATTTCCATGTTCGTGCCACCTAAACCCAGGAGGAACGGTGGAGACAGTCGGGGACCTGCTGAAATCGAAAGGCACGCAGGTGTACACGATCTATCAGGAAAAGACTGTCGGGGAGGCGATCGCCACCCTGGTGGAGCACAATATCGGGTCGCTGGTGGTGCAGGACGCCGGGCACCGGATCGCCGGGATCATGACCGAGCGCGACCTTCTGCGCCGCAGCTACACTCACGGCCCGGATTTCCTCGCGATGCGGGTGCGCGAGGTGATGACCGGGCGGGACCGTCTGATTGTCTGCCTGGTCGAGGACAGGCTGGAGTATACGCTCCAGGTGATGACCGGCAACCGTATCCGCCATATCCCGGTGATCCAGGGCGAGCGCCTGCTCGGGATGCTCTCGATCGGGGACGTGGTCAAGGCGCTGCACCAGGCCGCCGCAGCCGAGAACCATTACCTGCGCGACTACCTGACGGATAAATACCCTGCCTGATCGTCCCGTACAGGCCAGTCACCGGCGCAACAGACATTTTCCGTGCGCCGGTGTTGTATTTATGGCTCCCTTGGGCTAAATTACCACCCACAGCAGCAACACAATCAACCCCGTGCCGCGACACTGCCACACCAACGGAGAACCGCGCCCGCGATGAACAGGCTACTTCGCTTCTCAGTCCTGCTTTCAGTGCTGGCCGCTGCGCTGCTCTCGCTTTTTCTGGCTGTGGCGCTTCTGTTTCTGCGCGGCGACACTTTCAATCCCTGGAGCTGGCAGCGGCAGGCGATCTGGCTATCCAAGCGCGTGGCGGCCGAGAGCGCGGCCCTGGCCCTGAAAATCTGGGACCCCTACGCCGGCCGTCAGGTTGTCGCGGCCTCAGGCCCCTGCCTCTGCCCGGCCGGCCTTCCCGGCGCTGCCCCCATTCGCTCGGCCGATTCCCTCCGCGCCTTTCTGAACCGCACCCTGCCCGGGGATTCCGTGCTGGAGGCCGGTTTCGACAACGGCGCCCTGCCGCAGGGCCGTTTCGGTTTCAGCTACCAGCCTCCTGCCGAGCCGCTTCTGGATTCGCTGCGCACGCTGTACGGTCTGGACAGTCTGGCCCGGAGCGGTGAGGCGCCGGACTGCGCTGTCCCCTGGCGGGTCAACCGGTGGATATACCGGGTGTTCCACGGGCCGCACAGTGTGTCGCAGGTGATCCCGGAGGTGGATTTCAATTTCAACGCCCTGGATATCCTCAGCCGCACCCTGAACGGCGAGAAATTCTGGTGCAGCGAGTACAGCACCACTCTTGTGCAGGCCCTGGCCGCCATTGGTTACACCGGGCGCTATGTGATGCTCAACTCGGACACCGGCGGGCATGTCACGGTGGAGGCCTGGTGCGACAGCCAGGGCAAGTGGGTCATGCTCGACCCGTTTTTCGGTCTGCGGGTGTGGCTGGATGGACAGGCGCTGAACGTGCTGGAGATACACCGTCTCCTGCGCGACACGGCGGCCCGTCAGCGGGCGGTGATCGAGCGGGTGGACGGTGGTCAGATGGACGACAGGGAGCGGGAGTTCTACTTCTCACTCTACCGCGATTTCGCCGTGCGCATGCGCAACGACTGGTTCACCAACCGATTCCCGCACTGGCACCCATTGTCCAACTCCGTGATGAACGCCGTGGAATGGACCGATCAGTTAAGCCGGGACAACCTGGCGTTCCGGCAATCCACCGAAAGCGTGGAGGACCTCTACTGGCCGCTGGACCAGGTCAGGCTGAGCCTGTACCCTTTGGACGCAACCCGGTTGCTTGTCACGCTGGAAACTTTCTGCCCCGGCTTTTCGCATTTCGCGGTCGGAGTGGACAGCCTGCCGCCGGTCCGTTGCGAGGCGGGCTCCTTTGTCTGGAAGCTGCATGAGAGAGAGAACCTGATCCGCGTGCAGGCGGTGAACGAGCGCGGGGTGGCGGGACAGCCCTCCCGGGTGCGTCTGCTTCGCTCCAGCGGCGCTCCGGCTGAGGGGAAAGCGCCTGCCGACAGTCTTCCCCTTAGGGCCACGGGCCTTCCTGTAAACCTTTGAGAGCGGAGTCGAGCCGACAGTGCAGACAGTGAAAAAGACAATCCTGTCACACCCGCGGCTGAGCGTGTTCCTGCTGGCGCTGCTCGTGCGGCTCGCCGCCCTGGGGTTCAGGCTGCCGGAGCTGGGCACGCCGCTGATCAAGGATTCCTTTCTTTACCAGCTCATGGCCGAGGGCCTTCGCGCCGGTGCGGGCCTGCTCAACGAGGGCCATCCCACGGCGGTGGTCCAGCCGTTGTACCCGCTTTTTCTGGCTGCGGTGTACACGCTCTGCGACGGCAGCGTTGTCGCCGTTCTCCTGATACAGATAGTGCTCAGCGCCCTGACCGCGGTGCTGCTGGCCGTGATGACCCGCTGTCTGGCCGGGGAGCGGGCCGGGCTGGCCGCCGGAGTGATCCTGGCGCTCTACTGGCCGCTCGCCCTGGTCGCCAGCCGCATCCTGACCGAGACGCTCTTTGTTTTCTTCCTGGTGGCCGCCTGCTACAGTCTTGTCCTGCACCTGCGCACGAGGAAAATATCCTGGGCCGCCCTGGCCGGTCTGCTGCTGGGGCTTTCGTGCCTGACCCGCGCGGTCACCCTGTACCTGGCGCCGCTTGTCGTGCTCTGGCTCACGGTCCTGGCCTGGAGGGAAAGAGACAGCCGTCGGCTGTGGAGCGCACTCCTTTTCTGCGCCGCGTTCGGCACGGCGCTCGCCCCCTGGACAGCACGCAACTGGAGAGTGTTCCACGCTTTTCTGCCCGGGGGCACCAACAGCGGAATGGTGCTTTACATCGGCAATTTCCCGCCCGGCGGGCACGGGTTCGGGATGAACCTGCGGTCGCAGGATCTGCCGCCCGAGGACAGGTACGTTTTCGACCTACCGGAGCTCGAATTCGACCGGGCGATGCGTCGGATAGCCATCCAAAGGTTGCGCCAGGACCCGGCCGGATCGGTTTGCATTGCGCTCAGGAAGGCGCTCTTTTTCTGGGTCCCGGTGGACTGGGAAATTCTCGGCCACGGCGAGGGGATTGTCAATCCCTGGTATGTCTGGCTGATTCTTCTGACCCTGCCCTGGCTGTTCAGTCCCCGGGGCTGGAAGGATTATCTGGTTCCGCTTGGGGTGACGCTTTATTTTTTTCTGATCAGCCTGGCAACCTACGGCTCGCCTCGTCTGCGCCTTCCGGTGGAGCCGATGCTGATGCCGCTGGCTGCGGCCGGCTGGCTCCGGCTGGAGCAGACACTCAGCCGTCATCTTCTCTGGCTGGGGTTGCCCGTGCTAATGCTGTTGAGCAGTGTCGCAGCACTGGTCTGGGGTGGTGCGATCAAGGAGTTCCTGGCTGGAATACTGAGCGCTGTCGGCCTCTGGTGACAGCATTTTCCCAAAGAGCATTTGTTATTCAGGAGGGCTTGCGTGATCCGAAGCACGGTTTTTAGCGAAGACGGTCTGAGACAGATTCACGAGGCCACCCTGGCAGTGCTCGAAACAACAGGTGTCAAGCTGGAGCACGAGCCAATCCGCGCGGCGCTTCTGGCCCGTGGGGCACAGCCGGGACAGGACAGCGAGACAGTCCGCCTGCCGCGAGCCCTGGTCGAGGAATGCCTGGGTCTGGCCCCCTCCACGGTCCGGTTCTGCGGCCGGGGCGACAAGTCCTGGGAGATCGGCCCGGGCAAGGGCTCTACTTTCTGGACCGCCGCGGCGATGAACCTGTTTGACAGCCGGGGCAAGCATGAGTTCGACCGCGCCGAGCTGGCCCGCCTGAGCCGTCTGGTCGAGGGCCTGCCGAACCTGGACGGAGTGGTGGGGGTGAGCGTGAAAGACGCCCCCCCGCGCTTCCGTGATGTGGCCGGGTTCCGCACCATGGTCGAGAACACGCTCAAGCATGTGCGAGTCCTCTCGTTTTCGCCGGAGGGCACCGCGGCGATTGTCGAGATGGCGGCGGTTCTGCTGGGTGGTGAGAGCCTGGCAAAACGGCCGCTGTTCAGCCTGGGGTTCACCGCGCACGGGCCGCTGCGCTGGACCAACCTGGCCCTGGATGTGTTCTACCGCAGCGCCGGGCACGGTATCCCGGTGATGATAAACGGCGAGCCGATGGCCGGAGGCACCGCTCCGGTCACCCTGGCCGGCGCGGTCACGGTGGGCAACGCCGAGATCCTGGCCGGAATCGTGCTCAACCAGGTGCTGGAGCCGGGCCGTCCCTGTATCCACAACCTGGGGTTCGCCCATATCATGGACATGCGCACCGGCACCGCTGTCACCGGCGGGCCCGAGAACTGCCTTCTCGCCGCGGCCGGGGCTCAGCTCGCCGCTTTCTACAACCTGCCCTCCGCCTCCTGGGCCAGCTCGGACAGCATGCTGGCCGACAGCCAGAGCGCGGTGGAAAAATGCATGTCCATTCTGACCCACTCCCTGGCCGGAGTGGGGCTGGTCTGGGGCGCGGGCACCCTGGAGAGCGAGCTCTGCATCAGCTACGCCCAGACCGTGATCGACAACGAGATAATCGGGCAGGCCCGGCGTTTCGTACGCGGGATCGAGGTCAACCCGGACAGCCTGGCCCTGGAGCTGATCGACCGGATCGGCCCCTGCGGCAGCTACCTGGCCAGCGAGCACACGTTCGAGCATTTCCAGGCCGAGTTCTACGAGACAGTCCTTTTCTGCCGCGACCGCCGCGAGACCTGGGAGTCGAAAGGTGGCCTGGCCCTGCAGGACAAGGCCGCGCTGGAGGCCGAGGCGATCATCGGACGGACACGAGTGCCGGAACTTTCCCCGGAACAGAGCCGCGAGCTCGACCGGATTGAACATAAACTGGGCATCTGAACGAACAAGAGCGAGCCAATGTCAGAGGCGGGGAACAATCTCGGTGCCGGGGACGTGGAACAGTCGGCATCCGCGGGAAAGCATGTACGCTGGATAATCCTCTGGTTTGTCATCCTGTGCGGGGCAGTCCTGACCGTGAACATGGTGATAAATCCATATGGCATCTATCCGTTCAGGGTTCTCAAACCGGTGATCTGGGTTGACCGGCGCGAGAAAATCGACCTGCTGGCCTCTCGTGCCGAAAAGCCTGAACTGATAATCCTGGGATCGTCTCGCATGATGCGGGTGGCCCCGGAGACAATACAGGCCCTTACCGGGCAGCGTGGATTCAATCTCGCGGTGAACCATGCCCGGACTGAGGATTTCCTGTCCCTTCTGCGCTATTGTGTCCTCAAGCTCGATATTCAACCCCGTACGGTCATAGTGGGACTGGATATCCACGCGTTCCGGGGGTACTACCAGAGCGACAACCTGCTCAAATATTACCCCGAGCTGTCCTATTACATAGAAAGTGAGCAGATTAACCCGCTGTTGTTTTCCATGAATGTAGGCTGGATCAAATTCACCAAAGGACTTTCTTACCATCAGACCGCGATGAGCGTCCGAGCCGTGCGACAGTATTTGGAGAGGGGGAAGTGGGAAAGCAGCTACAAGTTCGACAGCCTGGGGACACTGGTCTATAACGCCTCCGAGGAGAGCGCCGCCGACAGAACCGGACCCGAAAAACTTCGGGTGGCACTCGTTCAGGCCGAGAGGACCTACCGGAATGATTTCGCATCTTTCGGCGGGATTTCAGAGTTCAGGACCGAGTGTTTCAGGAAACTGGCAGCACTGTGCCGCAAGCGAGGCATCCATCTGGTGGCGGTCATGCTGCCTTACCATCCCCAGTTGCTCAAAAGCCTAAAGGGGAGCGATTTCGAGCGTCTCAACGCCGAGTGGAACACCCTTATGCACCGTCTGGCGGCGAGCGAGGGAGTCGTTCTGGTGGATGCCCAGAATATCGACTCTTTCGGCGGCGACCCGGACAAATTTTATGATGAAATTCACATGTTTGCGGAGAATTCGAACCGGATGGCCGATTATGTCCTGAAGCAGATGGAGCAGGAGGTGCATCATTCTTTTTAACAGCTACATATTCATCTTCGTCTTTCTGCCTCTGGTGCTGCTTTTCTGGTGGTCAATCGAGAAGACCCGCCTGCGTCTTCTGCTGCTGACTGTTGGCAGCTTCATATTTTATGGCTACTGGGACTGGCGTTTCACGTTCCTGATGCTGTTCAGCTCGATGATCGACTATGTCGCCGGGAGGCAGATATTCGCTGCACGGGACAGGCTGGTGGTCCGGCGCTTCTGGTTTGTGGCGGCGATGTGCGCCAACCTGTCGCTGCTCGGTTTTTTCAAATATTACGATTTCGCGGTGCGCAGCCTTAACTCGCTCAGCGTGATGTCCGGGGGGGAGCCGCTTCTTTCTCTGATGAACATCATCCTGCCGGTGGGAATTTCGTTCTACACGTTCCAGTCGATGAGCTACACAATCGACATTTACCGGGGTGAAATCGATCCGGTCGATGATTTCCTCACTTTCGCCTGCTTTGTCTCGATGTTTCCGCAACTGGTTGCCGGACCGATCGTGCGCTTTTCCGAGATCGAGGCCCAGTTGCGCAGCATCCCCAAACGTCTCGACCGGGATTACGCCAAGCTGGGGCTGTACTTTTTCGCCTGTGGGCTGGTCAAGAAAATATTCTTCGCCGACATGGTGGCGGAAAAGATCGATCCTCTGCTTGCCCAGTACTGGAACCTGGGCTTTTTCGGCTCCTGGTCGGCCATGCTCGGCTACGCCTTCCAGATTTATTTCGACTTTTCCGGCTACAGCGATATGGCGGTGGGCCTGGGCTACATGCTGGGTTTCCGTTTCCCGATGAATTTCAACTCACCTTACAAGGCCGAGAACATATCCGATTTCTGGAACCGCTGGCATATCACCCTGAGCCACTGGCTGCGGGATTATCTCTACATCCCCCTGGGTGGCAACCGACATGGGCGTCTGGCAACTCTGCGGAACCTGTCCATCACGATGTTCCTGGGCGGGCTGTGGCACGGTGCAGCCTGGACTTTCGTAATATGGGGCCTTTACCACGGCTTGCTCCTGATCTGCCACAATCTGATGCGCGCCGCCGGCCTGACCAGCCGTAGCCGCGCATTCAACCGGGTATTCACCTTTGTCTGTGTCCTTGTGGGCTGGGTGTTTTTCCGTTCGGTCAGTTTCGGGATGGCCTGGCAGGTGCTGAAAAGCATGACCGGGCTCAACGGTTTCGAACCGCTCGATCTTGTACGCCACCAGTTGGGCCTTAGGCTGATCGCCATGCTGGGATTCATGCTGGTCTGGGTCTGGCGGGCGCCTAACACCTGGGAGATCGAGTTCAAGAAAATCCGGATTCCCGCTTTCATACCTGCGCTCGCGCTTGTCTTGTGCGTGCTTTGGTTGGATAAAGAAAGCCCCTTCCTCTACTTCCAGTTCTGAGGAGCAGCGGAATGCATGGAAAAAACCTGATTCTCTGGCTGACCTGCCTGTCATTTTTTATGGCTGGCTCTCGTCTTCAGGCCGTGAGCGCTGATTTCCAGGACCTGACCCACTGGAGCAACACTTTCCAGCAGTGGCGCCACTACCGGATTATTCTGCCCGCCGGCTATGAGACCAGCGGCAAGCGCTACCCGGTGGTCTATTATTTCCACGGCCACAGCTCACGCTATTGCGGTGAGCCTTACGGTGACGGGCAGCAGGTGTCGCTGCCGGCGATGATCGATTACGTGAAGAGCCACGACGTGATCGCGGTGCGCTGGGACGGGTACGTGGAGAAGAACTACTCCTCGTTCTATAGCGGCAGCCCCTACGATATCCAGCCCGAAGACGGCGAGATGGATTTCGGCCCCTATTTCCTGGAGCTGGTCGCCCACATCGACAGCACTTTCCGCACTGTCGCCGACCGTCAGCACCGCGCCACCTGTGGGCTGTCGATGGGCGGGTTCATGTCGCTCTACCTGGCCGGGCGCTACCCGGACATTGTCGGCAGCGCCAGCAGCTACAACCCGGGCCATGAGTTCTGGGTCGGCGCGCCGGGGTCGCGGGTGCTCTATTACCTGAAAGACCACGTGCGGAACAATTACCACCAGAAAATCCGCCTCATCCGCAACAGCGGCGACTACATCAGCCAGTACCACCTGGGGCTGAACGAGGTCTATTCCCGCACGCCCGAGGTGGACTATTGTTTCCGACAGGAGGAGTACCACCGTCACTGGGTAAACGGCCTGGCCGAGACCCTGGATTTCCATATGCAGGCCTTTGCGGACAAATCTCTGGCCGACTTGCCGCGCAGTTTCGACCACGACAACGCCTGGCCGCGCTTCTCTCTCTGGGGCTGGAATGTGGAGGTGGGGGGCAAGAAACCGGGCTATGTCTGCCTGCGCGACGCCCAGTTCGGCTACCTGCGGGTGTTCACCCGCGCCTGGGCCCCGGATGGCCCGGCCGTGGAGGGCCAGAGCCTGCATATAGCCACTCCCGACAGCTACGGCAACGCCAAGGCCTACCGGGTCATGGACTACAGCCACCGCGACCGGAGCGTGAATTTCTACGAGGTCCGCTCCAGCCGCGAGGGACGCCTGAGTTTCGTGTTGGACGGGGCAGGCCACGATATCGCCGTGCTCAACGGCCAGGAGGCGCGCGCCCCGGTGTTGCTGCCGCTGGGCCAGGATGAGGAGCCGGTGGTGTTCCCCGACCGCACGCTGCACCTTCCTCTGCGCTTTATCAACACCTGCGGGGTCACGGTGCACGGCCTGCGTTTCAGCCTGTCGAGCGAGTACCCGACCGTGAGCCTCGAGGGGGCTGAGGTGGAGGTCGATTCCCTGGCCCCGGGGCAGATTGTGGACCTGAGCGACCGGTTCAGCCAGAGCTTTGTCTCCACCGACGGGGACATGGCCCACTGCCGTCTTAACGTGCATGTCACTTGGAAGGGCTGGTACGGCCAGGACTACCGTGTGGATGTGCGGGTGCTGCCCAGTCCGCTGGCCGCGCCGGACTCGGCTCTGGTGTTCGACGGCCGCGGGCTGAGCCTGCCGGTGTTCCGCCAGCGCGGCAACCAGGGCGGCGGCTCGGTCTATCAGCGGACCGTGGAGGAGGGGCGCGGCAACGGCAACGGGATCGCCGAGCCGGGCGAGGAGGTGACAATCTGGGTCCGCACGCCGCAGGGCCTCGACCCGCTGGACAAGGGCACCTGGCACCGCGCGAAAGTGTTCTGCCCGGACGGCGCGGTCACGGTCTGCGGCGATATCGCCGAGCCCAAGGAGTTGGAGTGGACCAGCGTGCAGGACCACACTTCGCGCCTTCTGATTTCGCCGTCCACAGCATTGGGAAGTACGGTCGAGCTGGCGCTGAAAAACGAGTCGTACTGCTACTTCTGGCAGCCGGATCAGCGCTACGGGAAAGAGTTGCTGCTGCAGGCGTTCCAGTTCCACCGCAACCATTGCACCCGTATGAATTTGCAGATCGGGGAGCGCTGAGGACTGGCGGTCAGTCGGCGGGAGTGTTCTTGGCCCAGATGTACAGTATCTGTCCCAGGCCCAGGCAGATGATGCTCCACATGACACTGAACCCGGCCAGACGGTGGTCATCCTGGAAGAAATAGAACACCGCCCGTCCCAGATAGACAAAAACCAGCAGCCAAAGCCCGGCGGCCACTCCGGCCAGAACCGGCCAGCGCCGGTATCCGCGGGGCAGTCTGTTCCAGTCGATCTGCTTCATCGGTCCTCATACTCCCGGTCCATGTGCGTCCAACGAGCCGAACCCTCGGCTCCGGCGCGGGGATGGGCCGGAGCGGTCGGGTCTGAAACCGAGGCTGTCACAAAATATATCGATTCCCGGCGGAAAGACAAGCCGCCTGTCCGGCGGCCGGACGGCGGCGTTTGAATGAACATCCTGAGCAGGGAGAGAGGATGAACGGCAGACAGAGAATCCGCGCGGCTTTCGAGCATGCGGCAGTGGACCGGGTGCCGCGTTTCGACCAGACAATCTATTCATGCGTGGCCTCGGCTGCCCTCGCGCGCGAGGTGCTGGTGGGAGGGGCGGGCCTTCGCTTCCAGGATGTGGTCGCGCACTGGGAGGGCCCGCAGGCGGCGCAGGAGTTCGAGGCGCGCATGCTGCTGGACGTGGCCGATTTCTACCGTGAGCTGGACTACGACATGGCCCGTGTCCCCTGGCGCGACACCCGCCGCGCCACCGCGCGCCTGAATGAGTCTACTTTCCTGTTCGGCGACAGCGAGCGCAAGGCGCCGTGGGAGATCTGGCGCTACAGCCCGGAAAGCCAGGACTGGCACCCAGTGGAGGGCTGGCTCTCAGGCGGAGATGTGGACCGTCTGATCGTGCACCTGGAGAATGATGAGCGCGCCTGGAGCGGCCCGGACCTGGACCCGGCCCGCATGGACACCCAGCGCCGTTTCCGTGAGCTGGTGGGCCCGGAGCGCGCGGTTGCCGCCACCGTGGGCGGGATCGGCATCCCGATGTACGAGCCGGCCTGGCTGATGGCACTGGAGATCGCTCCCTCCCTGGTGGCCGGCGAGCTGGAGCGCCAGACTCTCCAGGGCCTGGCGGATATCGAGCTGGCCGCGACGCTGGGGGTGGATGTGGCCCACGCGGGTGGTGATTTCTGCCTCAACAGCGGCCCGGTCTACAGCCCGCTGGCTTTCGACCGCCTGGTGCTGCCGCGCCTTCAGCGCCTCACGGCCAGGTGCGATCAGGTGGGGCTCAAGTACGTGTTCCGCACGGACGGGGTCACCTGGCCGGTGGCGGATTCGCTCTGGGGACGCTCCGGGGTGCACGCGGCCGGAGAGGTCGATTTCGGCGCCGGGATGCGCCTGGCCGAGTTGCGCAGGCGGTTCCCGAAATTGACCCTGTTCGGGAACATCGACTGCGGCGGGGTGATCCTGAGCGGCGGAGTAGAGGGCATCCGTCAGGCCACACGGGAGAACCTGGAGGAGACAGGCGGGGTGGGACACATTTTCGGAGCCTCGAACGCGATCATGCCCGAGACCCCGGTGGAGAATTTCCTTGCGATGCTGGATGAATCGGACAAATTCAAGCCTTGTTTTTAAGGGATATTGAATATATATCTTAAAGTACTACACGAGGTGGTGCGGCATGGAAATGAGGCCTTTTATCCGTGATCTGATCCAGCGCTCGGCGCGGCAGTCGCCCCTGGTGCTGGGGGTGAAAGAGGCGGGCGAACGATGGATCGATCCACCCGCTGGCGGGAATGTCCTGGTGCTGGCCCCGCACATGGATGATCCGGACGCCGTAGCCGTGACCCTGCGTCATTTCGCGGACCACGGCTGCGCGGTGCGCTACCTGGTGGTCTGTTCCTCCCACGGCGGGGTGACCGACCATTTCGCCCTGGAGCACGCCCGTCAGCACGGGCGCGACCTCACCACGCTTGACCTGGCAAGCTATAAAAGCGAAATCCGGCGCTGCGAACAACTGGAGAGCGCCCGCCTGGCCGCGTTCGTGGAGGGGCCGCCCGAGTTCCTGGCCGTGGAGGAGGATGAGCGCGGCAACCTGACCGCCTCCGAGACCAATGCCCTGACAATCGCGGAGACCCTGTCCGAGCATGACCCGGATATTGTCCTCATGCCGCACGGCGAGGACACGAACGTGGCGCATGTCAACGTGCACCGCTTTTTCCGCCGGGCCGCCGCGCACCTGTCCGTGCGGCGGGGGCGTCCGCTGCTGGGCCTCTACAACCGGGATGCCAAGACGGTGCGGATTGAGGAACACCTGGCCGTGCCGTTCGATATCGCCGCCTCGCAGTGGAAGACCGAGCTGCTCAAGACACACCGTTCGCAGCACGAGCGCAACCTGGAGGTGCGCGGCTATGGGTTCGACGAGCGGGTGCTGCAGGTCAACCGCGGCGCCTGGGATGAGCTGAGCCGGAGGATAGATTCCCCCTGGACCCGGGCTTTCCCTTTCGCCGAGACTTTCCAGGCCGAGTGTTTCGGCGAGCCGCGCTGCCGTTAGAGCTGCGGAGGCCTGCCGCATGGCCGCCGGGCAGGATCGGCCGGCCATTTGCAGCAGCGAAATGTTTATTTCCTGCATTTTTATCTTGACAGAAAAACGCCCCCAAAAGCCGCTCTTTGTACGTAAAACAGCGTTGTATGCAGGTTATATTGGATTTTTATTCGACAATCCAGTATATTGTATCATCGTAAATCCTGCGGACCGCTGTTGAATTTTCACAAAAAGGAGTCAGGCTATGCATGCCAAAGGCTATCTATTCGGGGTTACCACTGCGCTCTCTATCGCCGTACTGGTCCTGCTTTCCGGATGTGCTCAGCCGCCTACCGAAAAAGTAACCGCACTGCAGAACGCGCTGTCAGAATGTGAGAGCAAGGGCGCCGAGGTTTTCGCTCCCTCTGAGCATCAAAACGTGACCCAGAAAATGGCTGAGCTCAATACCCTGATGGAGGGGAAGAAGTACGGGAAGGCCGCCCAGCTGGCCGATTCCATCAACACCGAGATGGAAGCCCTCAAGGCCGCGATCGAGACCAACGGCAAGCAGGCCGCCGCTCAGGTTCTGGCCAGCGCCAATGAGCAGCTCACCGCTCTCAAGGGCATTCTGACCGAGGAAAACATCAAGTTGTTGGGTGAGGAAGCCGCCAAGTACCAGCAGCAGTGCACCGACCTGGAAGGCAAAGTGGCTGCCATGCAGAGCTCGATGGACAGTGGCAACGTGATGGACGTGTACAACAGCTCCTCCGTGGCCGCCGACCTGAGCAACGCCGTTCAGGCTTGCAACGCCCAGCTGGAGCAGCTCAAGGCTGCCGCGGCCGAGAAAGCCGCCAAGAAGCCCGGCAAGAAGAAGAAGTAAGCATTGCTCGCAGGAACAAGCTTTTTTCGGATGGTCCGCAGATTGTCCGACAGCCCGGGGGCCGCAAGGCTCCCGGGCTTTTTGTCGGGTGGGATCGCAGGAGAGGCGCGTCAGGCCATCCCGGCCAACTCCTTATGCCGAAAACAGTTCACCGTGTGGTCTATCACCATCCCGGTGGCCTGCATGTGGGCGTACACTATTGTAGAGCCCATGAACTTGAACCCGCGCTTTATCATGTCCTTGCTCAGGGCATCCGACAGGGGCGTGCGGGCCGGTATCTGGCCCAGCTCTGTCCAGTGGTTCACGATCGGTTTGCCCTCCGTGAAACCCCAGATATAGCGGTCGAACGAGCCGAACTCAGTCTGTATCTTAAGGAACGCCTGCGCGTTGCCTACCGTGGCCCGCACCTTGAGCCGGTTGCGGATGATCCCCGGGTCGGCCAGGCAGCGCGATATCTCGGCTTCCTCGAAACGCGCCACCGCCACCGGGTCGAACCCGGCGAACGCTTTGCGGTAGCCATCGCGGCGGTGCAGGATCGTGCGCCAGCTCAGGCCCGCCTGGGCCGACTCCAGGACCAGGAACTCGAAAAGCGTGCGGTCAGCGTGCACCGGCGCGCCCCATTCGCGGTCGTGGTACTCTATCATCAACGGATCGGTGCTGGGCCAGGCGCAGCGCTCGAGCGGCATCTTGCCTCCGGAGAGAAATAATCGTCTCGGAAAAAATGTAGGGGAGGGTTTCAAACCCTCCCCTACGATAATATTCCCGATCCAGGGGTGATAATCAAGCCTTTAATTACCGCAGGCTCAGCTCCAGCCCACGAAACGCTTGAAATTCTCCGAGTACAGATTGGCCACGTCCCGCTGGACATCCTCCGTGCTCACCGGCCAGCCGGCGCGGCGGATGTCCTCGTATTTTTCAACCAGCGCCTCGCCGATCAGCTCGCGCGAATGGCTCCACTTGTAGATCAACTGGTCCAGCACCCGGGCATCCGAATGCTGCGGGACCATGCTCGTACCAAGAAGCTCCAGGCGCTCGGCTGTGATCTCGCGGATGAGGCTGGGGTTGTTCATGAACCACCAGCAGCCGAACAGCATCACGTTGCCGAACTTGCGCGCCGCGATGCAGGCCTCGTGCTGGTTCTCGCGGCTCAGGAATGTGACCAGGAAACGGTTGTCCGGGAACGTGCAGGCGAGGGCCTCCACCGCGGCTACATCCGCCCGGCCCAGGCTGTCGCCGGCCAGGCCCAGGGCCGGGTTGACCAGTTTCTTCACCCCGATCATCATGGCGAACGGTATCCCGGCCGCGCGGGTAACCGGGATGATGCACTCGCGGATGATAGTGCCGCGGGCGCTTTCCTCGGGGTAGCGGAACGTGGGTGGCAGCGAGACCGCCAGATACAGCGGTTTCATGCGCTTGATCCAGTCCTCGAGGAAACGGCGCACCTCGGCCAGGCTGGCCGGGTCGAGCGCGCGGCTCACTTTGTAGCCCCAGTCGGCCAGGCGCTTCGAGCTGTTGTCCCAGTCGTTGAGCAGGGGGTCGATACGCAGGGCGGCCCGGAACCGCGGGTCGGCGCTCCCCTGACCGGCCTCCCAGACCGGACGCTCCAGGTCATCGAACGGGTCGTTGGTCATCACCACCGCCTCGATCCCGGCCAGCTCGAATACCTTGTCGATATGCTTATCCACCGTGGTGTCGCGGAAATACCGGCGCAGGCTGTCCAGGGAGCGTCCGCTCAGGTCCAGACCCAGACGGCTGAGGCTGGTTAGAACCCCGCGGTTCGACTCCGAGACCGGGGAGTGCCTGATGAACAGCTCCTCCCAGATCAGCTCGGCCTGACGGGGCTTGGGCAGGGCGAAAAACTCGGTTTTGCGCATGTAGTTGTAGCGGAAGAACTCGGCCACCAGATAGTGGTAGGTCACCAACTCATCCACGCCCCAGAGCAGAAGACCACCGAACGGGGCGCTGTAGATGTGGGTGTGAAGGTCGAGGATCGGGGTGGTCTGTGCAGCGTTGAGCACACAGGCGCGCAACTCCTCGCGGGTCTTGAGCAGGCTCATCGTCTCTCCAATCTTTAAGGATAACACGCCGCGCGGACAGTCCGGCCCTCAGTAGCCGCCGTCCTGGAACGCGGTCTCGTACATGGCCAGGATGTTCTCCAGGGGGGCATCCACCTGGATGTAGGTGTGGCCGGGGCCGATCACCAGGCCGCCGTCCTGGCCCAGGATTTTCATGTTCTGGCGCACTTCCTTGCGCACATCCTTGACCGTGCCCTTGTTCAGGGTCTCGATCAGGTCCACCGAGCCGTAGAAACAAAGGTCGTTGCCGAACTCGCGCTTGAGCTCCTTGAGGTCCATCCCGGCCGCCCGGCGCTGGATCGGCTCCAGCATGTCCACGCCGGACTCGATTATCCCCGGCAGCAGAAGGCGCACCGAGCCGCAGACATGCAGCAGGAATTTCTTGTCGTGGGCGTGGAGCGTGTCGGCGATCCGCCGCAGGTAGGGCTTCACCAGGCGGTCGAACACCTCGGGCGAGAACAGGGGGCCGCTGGCCATGCAGTAGTCATCGGCCAGGTAGAATATGTCGAACCCGTCCGGGGCCTGGGCCAGAAGGCGGTCCAGGGAGCGGAACAGGTAGTCGGCGGCGCGCTCGATAATGGCCTGGGCCAGGGGCTCATCCAGCACCAGGTCCACCAGGAACTGCTCCATCCCGCGCAGGAACGTGGCGTTGAAATAGGCCCCGTGGGTGATATGCGCGATGATCGCACGGTCGGGCTGGGTGCGGCGCAACTCGTTCAAATGGCCGAATTCGAGCCGGTCGGGGTCGGGCCAGTCGTGCCTGTCCAGCTCGGATACATCCTGCAGCTTGGCCAGCGGGTGGTAGACCATTTCCTCGTAATGCGCCGTGCGGCCATCCACCGTGTACGGCTGCATGCGGGTGTGATAGCCCCAGCGGTTCTGATGCAGGCCATTGCCCAGGTCGCGGTCGCGTGGGTCGCGGATTTCGGGGCCCTCCAGCCAGGTGTCCACGTGCAGGGCATCCCAGAGCGCCGCCCGCGAGTTGATCCCGAAATGGCGGTAAAGAAGGTCGTACACCTCGGACTGGGCATCGAAAGTGATCGGCACCCGGTCGGGAGTGCGGTGCGCCGCTGCGGTCAGGACTCTTTCTCTTCCATTCATGCCTTGGTCTCCGGTCGTTGGATTGTACGCTGGAAAGATACATTTCAGCCCGGCCCGGCGCAAGACCGCCGGCCCACGGGAGGCCCATCCGGCGTTTCCTGCGGTTTGTGCGCGGCCGACTGGACAACCGGGACCTCAAAGGTTAAAATTAGCGAAAGGCTATAACCGTCAGCACCGACGCAGATGAGGCCCTGACACCGTCAAACCACGGAGGACCCGATGACTGTCGGCAACGATCGGACCGAACGGGCAGGCGAAGATTTCCAGAATCTCACCCGGTACGAGCGCGAGTCCATGCACACACGCTCCCCGGTCTGGGAGGAGCAGGCCCCGACCTACAAGCGCTACCAGGCGTCCGAGCTGCTGGAACTGCCGGCTCCGCTCACCGCGGGGGGCTGTCCGCTCTGGGACACGGTGGCCGCGCGG
The DNA here is from genome assembly GCA_021372515.1 of bacterium. NCBI lineage: Bacteria > bacterium. The sequence goes on along the minus strand of JAJFUG010000165.1, from coordinate 11,233 downwards.
CGGACGTTCCGGGATTTCAACGGCCAGCCGGTGGACCTGGCTGTGCTGAGCCAGCTCCTCTGGGCCTGCCAGGGGATCACCGGGCGGTTCTACGATTTCGAGCTGCGCAGCGCGCCCTCGGCCGGAGCGCTCTACCCGGTGGAAACCTATGTTGTGCTGAACCGGGTGACAGCCCAGGAGCCCGGCCTTTGCCACTACCGGGTGCAGGAGCACACCCTGGAGGTTATCCGCCGCGGCGACTTGCGCGAGAGCCTGACCCAGGCCGGGATGATGCAGCCGGTGCTGCACGATGCGGCGCTCGGGTTCATCTGGACCGCGATCATCGGGCGATCTCGCTGGAAATACAGTCAGCGGGCCTGGCGCTATGTCTACCTGGATGCCGGCCACATCGCCCAGAACGTGGCCCTGGCTGCCGAGGGTCTCGGCCTGGGCTGCTGCCTGATCGGGGCGTTTTTCGACACGGAGGTCAACACGCTGCTGGGAGTGGACGGGGAAAGCGAGACCGTGGTCTACATGTGCGCCGTGGGACAGCGCGAGTAAGCGGCGGATAATTGCGATAGGAAGATTCGGTAAACATCAGGAGGCAAGGCGATGGATACTCTGGCGCATGGTTTGTGGGGCGGGATGATCGCCGGCTGGAAACGCCGTTTCGGGCTGGCGTTCCTTTTCGGCACGGCTCCCGATCTGCTCTCGTTCGGCGCGCTGATGGCCCTGAGAATCCTGCAGGGGCGGTTCCATCCGGGCAAGCCGAGTCTGGATACCATTCCGCCCTGGGTGCATACCTCCTACGATTTCACCCACAGCCTGGTCCTGGTGGGCGGCCTCTGGTGGCTGCTCTGGCTGAAAAAGCGCGACCTGGCCGTGCCGTTCAGCGCCTGGCCGCTGCATATCCTGTTCGACATCCCCACACACAGCCGTGAGTTTTTCCCCACGCCGTTCCTGTTCCCGATCAGCCGTTTCACGGTGGACGGCATTTCGTGGGGCCAGCGCTGGTTTATGATCCTCAACTATTCCTGCCTGAGCGCGTTCTCCATTGTCTGGCTGGTGCACCGTCACCGGGCCAGGAAGAAACGTGACAGCCTGAAAGTTTCCGTGCGCGCGGAAGCTGCAAGCCCGAAGAGCGGGAGCGAGCCTCAGGCCGACTGAATCTCCTCCAGCAGGTCGGCGTAGGCCCGCTCGATAAGACAGTCGCGCTGTATTCCCAGGCGTTCGAGCCAAACGGAGCAGACCGCCTCCAGGGCTTCCACGCTGTCGCGTCCCCGCACGCCCAGAACCTCTATTTCCACGAATTCCCCCAGGCCCTCCACCCGGTCCAGGTGGATTCTGACATTGTCCTGCCTGAAAAGGGTCCGTTTCTTTCTCACCACCAGACGCACCTCCAGCGCGGCGGAGAGGGCGCGGTCCAGGCTGTCGGGATCGGCGCAGGGGTGAAGCTCGACCAGGCAGTTCTTGGGCCCGGCCTGGTCCGCTCGGCGGTAGGCGATAAGCAGGTTGCCGGCCGGGCTGCGGCGCAGCTTGAGCCGTCCGTGCGGAACGTTGTAGAATGTGTCGCTCTGCTCGAACTCGCCCGCGCAGGCCACAGCGAAGGCCTCCAGTCTCCGGCGCAACTCGGCATGCCCACTCGGGCAGCGGGCCTTGATCTCCACGGTCTGATCGACAAACGTATCCATCCTGAAAGTCTCCCTTTCGTTCCTCTTAAGCGCACCCTTGCCAGTCAAGGACATCCGGCTTATCTTTGTTGAAAGCCGGAAACAGGCTCACGGTCTCGAGGTGCCGGAGGTTTCTGCGTCTTTGCCTGTGGAGCGCCGGGCGAGGGCTGGCCTGGAATACACAACGGGAGATGCCTGAATGAAGTTCATGCCTGCTGGAAAACAGACTGTTGCCGCCATATCCGTGGCCTGCGCGGTCCTGTCCCTGGTTGCCTGCGGTGGCCCGAAAGTGGAGGAGGACCTGCGCGGCGATCTGGCCTCCCTGGCTGGACGGATGGCGGCCGAGAAAGACCTGCGCGACGTGCGGATCGAGGACCTCAACCACGACGGCGCGCGGGAGGTGATCCTGGTGTTCGGTCCGCGCGAGCTGCTGGATTTCGACGTGTTCTACCGCACCCAGGACGGGGCCTGGCAGATCACCCCGATGGTCAACGACCAGGACAACCCGCGCGAGTTCGTGGGGGCCAGGCTGGAGAAAATCTCGGACGCCAACGGCGACAGCCTGCCCGAGCTTACAGTCTCCAGCCGTCTGTACGACGGTAACACGATGGTCAAGGATTTGCAATGGAGTCCCACCGGCTACAAGGTGGTTGCCCAGCGCACGGTGGTCGCCGGGGCGGCGGTTGCGCCGAAGCCGCAGGAGACCCCGGCCGCGGCCCCGGCGCGTACCGCCCCGGAGAAGACGGTCGCGCAGAGCACGGCCCCGGCGTCCGCCAAGAGCGAGCCGGTCAAGAAAGCCGAGCCGCCCAAGCCCAAACCCAAGCCGATGCCAGTGATGGCGCCCGAGGTGGGGGTCTACCAGGTGCGACGGGGAGATACGATTTTCGGCATCGCCACGGCTCTGGGGGTGACTCCGGATAAACTGGAATCGATGAACAACAACCAGCTCCAGCGCCGGGGCCTGCGGGTCGGCCAGCGGATCAACGTGCCGGTGCCAGCGGGCAAGAACGCCAAGGTCAAGGTGCAGATCGAAAAAGAAAAGTACACCGTGCAGCGCGGCGACACCCTGATCTCCATCGCCAACCGTTTCGGCGTCAGCACCCAGGCCATCCGCAGCTGGAACCCCTCCATTCCGGAGGACGGTGGAGTGAAAGTGGGCCAGAGCCTGAACATTCACCACGCGGTGCTCAGCATCTCCTGAGACTGTGAGATTAATCACCGTCAGGAACAAATAGTTATCCACGAAGGACACGAAGGGGTACAAAGAAAAAATGCTTTGCTTCGTGTCCCTTCGTGGATAAATCCGATTTTCGCCTTTTTCCTTTTCAATACTCCGGGAACGGGTAGGGCATATCGCTCTCGAAATCCTCCGCCTCGCCGTGCCGCGACACCCCGGAGGGCGAGGAGAGCAGGATTATTCGCCGGAACCCGGGGCTGAATACAGGATAAGCCCGCACGCGGAGCTTTCGCCGCAGGCCGCCCCAGCTCACCTCGCCGCATGATTCGCGGAAAGCGCCGTACAGGTCGGACTCCTCGTAGACCTCCCGCTCGATTTTCAGCTCCTTGGCCGGGAAAGCCAGCCCCGGCGTGCCAAAGCGTCGGTAGAGCTTGCCGTTGTCGAGGATAGTCACTACCAGGGCGGTGAGGTGGCTGGCCCGGATCGCCAGGCCTTCGTGGCTCAGGCTGGCGTAGATTTTTTTCAGCCGGAACAGGTCGAAGTCCGCCTCCGGGGCGTCCTGCACGAACCACTGGTGCGGGCAGAGCAGCAGCGAGGCGAACTTGGAGCAATAATGCTCGATCTGGCCGCCCAGGTCGGGGTCGCCCAGGTGGTGCGCCGGGTCGGACCACCAGATATGGCCCAGCTCGTGGGCGATCCGGAAAGCGCGCCGCTCATCGCGCAACTCGCTACCCACCTTGATGATCCAACCGTCCTCCCGCCGCAGAAGTGCGCTGCCGGCCAGGCCACGCGACTCCTGCACCCGTGCCCGGAAATAGCCCAGCAGGGGCGGGATTTCCACTGGCGGCGCGATGATCCCGCAGTGTTCCAATATACCGAGGGTTATGTCGCGTACCTTGGGGTAGGCCATGGCGGTCGCGCGCAGAGTGGGGTTCAGGGGGTTCAGCGACGGAAAAGCAGCCTCAGGGGGCGGAACAGCAGCGCCCCGGCCGTGCAGATACAGAGCACCACGAGCATCAGGAACGACAGCGCCACAGCCGCCGGCATCATCGGCCGGGAGGAGGGCGTGCCGGCGTGCATCAGCACCAGCACCACGTTGACCAGGAACAGCACTGCCAGCAGCACGCCCAGGCCCTGCGAGGCCAACTTGATGTCCGCCCCGCTCAGGACCATGCCGCTGCCCACGCCCAGGGTAAGCCAGGCGGCCACGTACAGGCGCCAGTTGTGCCAGTCCAGGCTGCCCGAGACTGCGGCCCAGAGGTGGAGCAGCGATTTCCAGAACAGGCGGACCCAGCCCGTGGTGCTCTCATAGATCGCGCCCTCCGGCCCCGGGATCACCCGTCCGTAGGAATAGAAACGTGAAAGCTCGAGCGGGAAACCGGCTAAGTAGCGCAGCAGCAGGTAGACAGTCAGCGCGCCCAGCAGCACCGGACCCACGCTGATGAAGAAATTGCCTACCTGGTGCCAGGGGTTGCGGCGGTTGAAGGTGTGGGAGACGAACCCGGCGTTGCCACCCTTGGGGTTGAAACTGACCAGCTGCATTTTGGTGATCTTGTGGCCGAACAGGGGGCAGAAAAGAGCGTGGCCCAACTCGTGGACCAGAGTCCCGGGCCAGCCCAGCACATAGAGGAACCCGCGCACGCCCAGAAGGCGCACGGCGTCGACCTCGATCAGCGAGGCGGCCAGGTGGATCAGCCAGCCCAGGCAGAGCAGGGGGACAAGCAGGGGAAGAGACTGGCCGGCCGTGGCCCGCAGCGCGGGCAGGACCACGGCCCAGGTGTGACGCAGAGCTTCCAGCACCGTCTGCCAGACTGTCTCCAATTCTCCCCCGCGCACTGCTACAGACGGTTACTGTATTTTCAATTCCTTGAGAAATTCCTGTATCCCGGGGCGCAAGTCTTTATGGGCCAGGGCGTACTCGATTGTGGTCTTGATGAACGAGAGCTTGTCGCCCACGGTGTGCCACTTACCCTTGAGGATATGGGCGTAGACCACTTTCTCCTTGGCCATGGCCAGGATCGCGTCCGTGAGCAGTATCTCCTGGTGCTTCGGGTCCACCTTGGTCTCGCGCAGGTAGTCGAAAATGTCCGGGGTGAAAATCATCCGTCCCAGCAGCGCCATGCGGCTGGGAGCCTTGCCGGCGTCGGGCTTTTCCACCAGGTCCTCGACAATGTACTCCCCGTTTATCGGCTTGCCCTTGATTATGCCGTACTGCGAGACTTTCTCCTCCGAGACCTCCGACACGCCCAGCACCGTGCTGTTGTATTTCTCGAATGTGTTGATCAGCTCCTTGAGCGCCGGCTCCTTGCCCTGGATCAGGTCATCGCCGAACAGCACGGCGAACGGCTCGCCGGAGATATGGTTGGCCGCCTTGAGCACGGCATGCCCGGTACCCAGGGCCTCTTTCTGCTGCAGGTAGTGGATGTCGGCCAGTTGCTCGATTTTTTCGAGCGTGCGCAGCACCGATTCCTGGCCCTTGTTCTTCAGGGTCTCGTTCAGCTCGATCGACTTGTCAAAATGCTCCACGATGGCGCGCTTGCCGCGCCCGGTGATGATCAGGATATCCTCGATCCCGCTGTCGACAATCTCCTCGATGATGTACTGAATGGCCGGCTTGTCGACTATCGGGATCATCTCTTTGGGGAGAGCCTTGGTGGCAGGCAGAAAACGTGTGCCCAAACCTGCGGCCGGGATCACGGCCTTGCGGATTTTCATTCTTCCGCTCCTTTATCTCTTTGTAGAGACTGCCTTCATGCTCCTGGGTCTGATCTGGAACGCTCTAACCTAATTATTTTACGCAACAATTTCAAGAAAAAAATAAGTCAAAAACCATATAATGCGTTGCGCGGATGGGGGATGAAAAGTTGAATCCTCAGGCTCCGGACTGTCTGCATACAACCTGATACCGCGGAGAGCGCAAAAAGGTTCATCCGGCGCGGCGGGATTTTTTCTTTTCCGGCAAGTAAGCAGAGCGTATTTTGAACCCTAAGGCGGCGGCGGGTTGCCCGGCCAGATCCAGCCTGCAAAAGAAAAATTAAACCAGTGCAGTGTAACGCCCTGTTCCGGAGGTATTTTGATGCGATCTGTCACGAGAATCGGTTGTTTTCTTGCCGCGGCGCTTCTGGCCACATCCCTGCTCCGGGCCGGCCAGCGCGACATCCGTCTGCGGGTGGCGGGCCAGCAACCGTGCTGGAGCCTGGAGGAGATAGTCTCCGGGGTTACCGCCGGGTTGGCCTCCGAGCGTGAGAAAGCCCTGGCCCTGCACGAGTTCGGCATGAAACACCAGATACATTTCGCCGGGCCGTTCGAGGACGGCGAGCTGGTGGTGGACGCCCTCAAGCTGCTGAATGTCTACGGCTGCGACCTCTGCGGCAACAACAGCTCGGCCATGTGCGCCCTGTACAACCTGGCCGGGCTCAAGGCCCGACGCCGCGGCCTGGTGGGGCACGTGGTCCCCGAGGTCTGGTTCGAGGGCAAGTGGAACTACATCGACACCGACATGTTCGGCTACGTATATCTGGATGACAAGCAGCACCTCGCCTCAGTGGATGAGCTGATCGCCGACCCCGATCTCTGGACCCGGGCTGGGGCGCGACGGCCGGTGCCGTTTTTCCCCTGGGACCCGCCGGAGGCGATGAAAAAGGCCTTCATCCAGCCCGAGGGCTGGCACGATTATCATCCCTATTCTTTGGGACACAGCTTCGGCCTCAGCCTGCGCACCCACGAGGCAGTCACCTGCTGGTACCGTCCCCGCGAGCGCGGGTTCTACTACCTCGATCCCCAGGGTCTGGAGGAGAGCCTCACCACCCAGTACCGCGATTACTGGCTGGACGGTCCGGTGCGCCTGGGTTCGCTGGCCTGGACCGACACGGTGCCCGCCGCCTACGGCAACGGCTGTTTCGAGTACACTCCCGACCTGCGCTCCGAGGCGTTCCGGCTCGAAAACCCCGAGCAGACGAATGTGCTTCAGCAGAGCGGCAAGGCCCTGCCCGAGCTGGTCTCTCAGGCCAGGGGCAAGCTGTCCAGCCTGGTGCTCGAGGTCAAGACCCCCTGGGTTATCACCGGGAGCCAGAACGATCTGATAAATTTCAAGGACAACACCGGGGCGGCGGTGGCGCGAGGCTGGTTCTGGCGCAGCGGCAAGCAGGACGAGAACCGGATTTCGTTGAGCACGGACTGCGGCCGGACGTGGGAAACCGTCTGGGAGAACAACCATCTGGGCGCGGTCCCCTTTGCCGTGGACCTGACCTCGCTGGTTGACGGCGGCTACGGCTATCGGGTGAAATTCGAATGGCTGGACCGGACCGGGGAGGGCAAGACCGGCCTGGAGGGCCTGTCCCTGGAGACCTGGACCGAGCTTTCACCCATGGCCCTTCCGCACCTGGAGCCGGGCCAGAACGAGTTTCACCTGAGCGCGGGCACGCACGAGGTGTTCCTGCTCGACCGTCACGCCTGCCGCCAGGGCGACCTTCCGGATGAGCGCCTGGAGAACCTGGGCCTGGAAGGGGAGAGCGATATCCTGGGGCCTGTTGACCTGTCCAAGCCGGGCAGCCTGATTTTCAGCACAGGCGAGAAAGGCCTGATCGACGAGCTGCGTCTGGCAATCGAGGCCCGCCGCCTGGAAAAAGGTGGCAGCCCGAAAGTGACGCTGTCGCTGTCAGAGAACGGCGGCAACACCTGGCAGGATCTGGCCGCATTCAGCCCGGAGCCGGAGCACGATCTGGGCGGGATGTGGTTCAATCATGTGCTCAAGGGGCGCAGCCTGGACGGGGCCAACACTCGGCTCAGGCTGACGGTGGAGAACGGCCTTCTGGCACGGGTGACGGCTTCGGGGCGGGTGCGTCGCAACCCCGGCCCGGCTGTGGGACTGCGGGTGAGCCACCTGTTCGCCCAGGGGAGCTCCAGGCAGACTGTGACCTGGGATTTTCCTTCCTGCGGCGAGGAGAATGTCTACACCGTGGAGGCCCCGTCAGGAGTGCACAACGTCAATTTCCGGATCGAGGCCCTGCCGCCGGAGGAAATGCATTGAGGAACGTTTCAGGCCGGATGGCGGGCGGATTAATGGGTTAGGGAGGTTGCTGTAGGGGCACGGCATGCCGTGCCCCGTCGTGTTTGGAAGCAGGTTTATACTGCTCTTTGTCTCAGGAGCGGTTTTCCGGGGTTTCGGGTAGGGATAGCTGACGCTGGGCGGTCTCGACCGGCGTGAGAGGGGCGATCTCCTCGGCCGTGGTGGCCCCCAGGTCCTTGAACCGCCGCGCCGCGGGCAGCACGCGGGTTTCTATCGAGCCGACCGCCTTGTTGTAGGACTGCGTGGCCCGCTCCAGACCCTTGCCGATGTCCAGGATATAGTCGGCCAGGGTGCTCATGCGCTCGTAGAGCTGACGGCCCTGGGTGCTAATCTCCTGGGCGTTCCGTGCGATCTGTTCCTGCCGCCAACCGAACGCCACTGCGCGCAGCAGGGCAAGCAGGTTGGTGGGGGTGGCCAGCAGGACCCGGTTCGCCATCGCATCCTCGTACAGGGTGGGGTCGATGGCCTGTGTGGCGGAATAGAACGACTCACGCGGGATAAACATCACCACGAATTCCGGGGCTTTCTCGAACTGCTTCCAGTAGGCTTTACCGGCCAGGCGCTGCATGTGAGCACGCACCTGGGAGGAGTGGCGTTCCAGGGCCGCCCTGCGCTCTTCCTCAGTCTCGGCGGACACCGCCTCCTGGTAGGCTTCGAATGTGGCCTTGGCATCCACCACGATCTGTCTGTCGCCTGGAAGGTATACCACCAGGTCCGGACGCAGACGGCCCTCCTCGGTGTTGACCGAGACCTCGCGCTTGAAATCGCAGTACTCGGACAGGCCGGACAGCTCCACCACCCGTTCGAGCGTGCTTTCGCCCCAGGAGCCGACAACTTTGGGCGCCTTGAGCGATTGCGACAGATTGCCGGTCTCTTTCTGCAGCGCCATCTGTGCCTGCGACAGTCCCTTTATCTGCTCGCTCAGGCTGGAGTAGGCATCCACCCGGTTTTTTTCGATCTCACGCACATGCTCATCGAACGATTTTAATTTTTCCGACAATGGGGCCACCAGCCCCTGGATCGCCTCCTGGCGCTGGCCCAGGTCGCCCCGGGCCTCGGAGAGCAGCTTGCCGAAAGATTCTCCGGCCAGTTTCAGGAACTCCTCGCTGCTGCTGCTGAGTGTGCTTTTGAGCGTATCGCTGGCCAGGGCCTTGAACGTGTCCGTAAGCTTGGTCTTGGCCTCATCCAGCAGCTTCTTTTCCTCCTCCAGCCGCTTGACTGTCTCCTCCAGGCTGGTCTCGGCCTTGACCCGCGCGGCCTGCTCGCCTTCCATCCTCAGACGGAGCCGGTCGAAATCGGCGGCCGCGGACAGGGTCTGCGCGCGCAACTCGGTGAGCTTTCCCTCCAGGGCAGCGGCGTTGTTCTCGGCGATACCGGCGCGGCTCTCGGCCTCATCGATGCGGGAGGCCAATGCTCCGCGCACGCGCGCGGTCGCGGCCAGCCAGCCGATGACCCCACCCAGCGCCAAGCCGATAAACAACCAGAGAAAGACCGGCATTGTATTCTCCGAATTTGATTTTTGTAAACCATTACACGGCCGTCAGGCCGTCGTAGTTGCCTATGGGGGCCGCGCATGTCTGAGCCTGCAGCATGGGCAGCGTGAAGTTGCGAGTAAAACGGCCCGGCCTGAAGATTTTCCACGGTTTGGCGGCGATTCGCGACAGCGCCGCCGCTTCGACGCGGCAGCGGAATCAGCACTCCGTAGACACTTGAGGTTGTAAGGGAGACACGGTTGGGACGAGTTCGCGGCCCCCGCTGGCTTTGCTGCTTTCGCCGAAACGAAAGCAGAATAAGCGTCTTAAACTACTTTTTTTCTCTAAAGATGAATAATGCCAGAATAGCCTCACATCGGCACGCCCAGCACGGGCGGCTCGCCCACCTCGCCCCACTGGCGCAGCACCTCGAACAGCGTGATCCCGGCGGCCACGGAGACGTTAAGGCTGTTCTTGTAACCCAGCAGCGGTATCTCCACGATCCGGTTGGCCAGTGATAGAGTATCACGCTCCAGCCCCAGGGCCTCGTTGCCGAACACCAGGCAGACAGGGCGCGGGAAACTCACCCGGTAGATCGATTCGCTGTGCGAGGTGGTCTCGAGCGCGTAGACCGGCAGCCCGCACTCGCGCGCGAACAGGATCGCCTCGCGGGTGTCCTGAAAATGCCGGTGCGGGACGAACTCCGCCGTGCCCATCGCCGTGCGCACCACTTTCTCATCCGGCGGGTGGCAGGTGATCCCGGTGGTGATCAGGCGCTCAACCCGCGCGCACTCGCAGGTGCGGAACACCGCCCCCACGTTGAAACTGGAGCGCAGGCGGTCCAGGATCACCGTGACCGGCAGGCGCGGCAGGCGGGAGTACTCCTCGATACTCACCGCGCGGTCGAGATTGCGTATTTCCAGGCTCTCGGGTCCGTTCATGCTCGCATCCGCCCGGCTCAGAAATCGGCGCTGCCGGGGCAGCGCGGGAACGGGATAACATCCCGGATGTTGGCCATGCCCGACAGGAACAGCAGCGCCCGCTCCAGCCCCAGGCCGAACCCGCTGTGCGGCACGCTGCCGAAACGCCGGGTGTCGAGGTACCACCAGTAGGCCTCCTCGCTCAGGCCCAGCTTTTTCATACGCTGCTCCAGGACGCCCAGGCGCTCCTCGCGCTGGCTGCCGCCGATGATCTCACCGATCCGCGGGAACAGCACGTCCATCGCGCCCACGGTTTCACCGTCGTCGGAGAGCCGCATGTAAAAAGGCTTGATCCTGGAGGGGTAGTCGTGCAGGATCACCGGCCCACCGGCGACTTGTTCGGTCAGGCAGCGCTCGTGCTCGGTCTGGAGGTCGACGCCCCAGTCCACCGGGAACTCGAAACTGCGGCCGCTCTTCTTAAGCTCGCCGATGGCATCCGTGTAGCTCATCCGCACGAACGGCCGGCTCAGGATGGAGTCGAGCTGGGCCAGAAGGTCCTTCTCGTACCATTTCTGCATGAACTCCAGGTCCTCGAGGTCGTGCTCCAGCATGTAGCGGATCAGCTCTTTGAGGAACTCCTCGGCCAGGTCCATGTTGTCCGCCAGCTCGTAGAACGCCATCTCGGGCTCCACCATCCAGAACTCGCTCAGGTGGCGCGGGGTGTTGGAGTTCTCGGCCCGGAAAGTCGGCCCGAAAGTGTAGACCTCGCCCAGGCCCAGGGCCAGAAGCTCCGCCTCGAGCTGGCCGCTCACGGTGAGATAGGCCTGGCGGCCGAAGAAATCTTTCTGCTTGGTGGAGCTCACATGGAACAGCTCGCCCGCGCCCTCGCAGTCGCTGGCGCTGATCAGCGGGGTGTGGATGTAGAGGAAGCCCTTGCGACGGAAAAA
>JAJFUG010000164.1 GCA_021372515.1 bacterium | reverse complement strand
GTGAACGTGACCCGCACCGAGGCGATCAGCGGCGATGAGGCCTACGGCCTGCGCTATTTCCACGTGATGAACTACATTTTCACCAGCGGGGCCGACACCACGGTGGAGGTGCACTACCTGGCCCCGCGCGGGGATGAGGTGCTGCTCAAGGCCATCGAGTCGGGCTACAACACGGGCGGGTTCATCCCGCTGGGCTTGAACGACAAGCCGCAGCCGCAGCGCCTTTATGCCCGGGTGAACCTGGGTAGCGGCACGCGCTACATCCCGCTGGAAAAGCTGGGCCATATCCTGCTCGATCCCGAGCCGGCCGAGGGCCTGCCCGCGGGCAGCGGCACGGTGGCTCTGGCCAGCGACGGGGTCCAGAACCGGGACAATGTCTATTTCTACAACTACGACTACGTGATGCTGTACGACGAGCTGTACAAGGGCCGTCACTGGATCGCCTCGGCGGCCCAGGGCGTGGGCGGGCTGGAAATCAGCCGCAAGGTGACCAATATCCTGCCCGAGCTGGGCGGCTACGAGGGACCGATCGCCGAGGTGGAGGAGACCAACTCGCTCATCGAGTCGATCTCCACTCTCACCTACAAGCTGCGTTTCTACTACAAGGGCGGCGTGGGCGTGGTGCAGGCCGAAATCTACGACAGCGATTTCGATTTCTACACCTATGACGAGAAAGGTTCAACGTACAAAATCGGCACCGGCACTTGGCAGGTGGTGAAAAAGTTGACCGGGCACACGCTGAAATGAAAGTTCAGATCAGCACAAAAATCAAAGCCGCCGGGCTCTCCGCCCGGCGGCTTTTTTTCTTGTAGGGGCGCATACGCGTGTACGTCCGAGAGGTGGACCATATGGTTCGCCTCTACGTTTTCTGATCCCATCTTAGGGGATTGTTGAGGATATATTCCCGAACCGCATTCAAATCCTCGATCTTTCTGACCACATGCTCGTGATAGCCTCGCTGCCATAGCCGCTTTTCAAACGGCGTCCAGCCCAGGTCCTTGACCCCTCGGATGTACGAGTTTGTTGTCATGGTCTTGAACCAGCGCACGATCTGATGTAGGGGCGCACCCGCGTGTGCGCCCGGGCGGACACATGGGTCCGCCCCTACAATTAAAACGAGACCGTGGAAATGATTCGGCATCGTGATACGGACATCTGGATCAACATTTTCAAACTTGGAAGGCAATTTTTCCCACCAAGTCTCAACCATCTTCCCGGCAGCGTTCAATTCCAGCGTCCCGTCGATGACACTGCCAAACACTTCTCTTTTGTGCTGAACGCAAATCGTAACGAGGTAAGCGCCCGGAGAAGAATAATCGTATTCAGGCAGCCGTGTGTTTTTCCTTCTGGTCGCAATATAGCTCAACAAGGAAGGGTGAATAAGCATTATTCTCTTAACTCACCGCTTATACCCGAACCTTCTGAGCAAATCTTTCCGGGCTTTCTGCTGCGGCTCCTCCTCCACGCCCAGGGGAGTCTCCCCGTCCACCACCCCCACCACGCCGCGGCCGAGTTCGGTCTCGGCCACCAGCACCTCCAGCGGGTTCGCCGTGGCGCAGAACACCCGGCAGACCTCCGGGCAGGCCTTGATCGCGTTCAGCACGTTGATCGGGTAGCCGTTGCGGATCAGCACCACGAACACGTGCCCCGCGGCAATGGCTTTCGCGTTCGACACCGCGGCCTCGGTCAGCTCCGTGTCGTTACCGTCCCAGCGCACCAGGCGCTCGCCGCTGGCCTCGCAGAACGCCAGGCCGAACTTTAGTGACGGCCCGCTGCAGACCAGGGCCTCGTAAAGGTCTTCCACTGTCTTGATGAAATGCGACTGGCCGATAATGACATTGCTGTCCGCGGGCAGGGTTATCCTGACTGGAGTGAGGTTCATCGTTCCTCCGGATGGGTTTGTCAGACCTGGGCTGCCGCCCCGGGTGCGTTGCGGCTGCCCGTATCGTCGCCGCCGGTCCCGTTCCCGCCGTTGTCGAGGGGACGGTGTCCGCGGCGCTGATGTTTCTTATGGGTGCGATGGTAGCGGAAAACCATGCGGGTGTAGCTGAAGGCCGAGGTAGCGGTGAGCAGGATCACCGCCACCTGGAGCTGGTCGATTATCGCCACGCGCCAGCGCAGGGTGTAGGCCGCGATCAGAAGGGCCACGCTGAAAGAATACAGCTTGCCCCAGATGTTCGAGGGGAACACGATCTTGTGCCTGCGGATGAGCAGCGCCCCGCCGAGCAGGATCCAGAGGTCGCGCAGCACCAGCACACCCAGCAGCCAGATCGGGAAGCTCCTCAACTGAATGAGGAACAGCATCACCGCGCCCAGGCAGACCTTGTCGGCCAGGGGGTCGATGATCTTGCCGAAGCTGCTGATCGTGTGCCTGAGGCGCGCCATCCAGCCGTCCAGCACATCCGTTGCCACGCCGGCCAGCATCAGGCCCACCGCCACCCAGTGGCCGGTCTCGCTCTGGCTGAAAAGGCCCCAGTAGATAAATGGAAGGAGAAGCACACGCAGGACGGAAAGGAAATTGGAAAGGGTCCAGATGTTGAGTTCGCGGATGCGTGTATAGGGGATCGGCATCCTGTGCGTCAGGCGGCGGGTTTCTCTCTGCTCGGTCGCCATATTAGCGGTTCCCTCGTTCCAGCATCTGCCTGGCATGGGCCAGCGAAAGCTCGCTGTCCGTATCACCGCCCATCATGCGGGCGATCTCGCGCGGACGTTCGGCCTCGGACAGCCGCCTGACCGCAGTCTCGGCGCGACCGTCACGCGCGGTCTTTTCCACAACCAGGTGGTCCTCCGCGCAGCGGGCTATCTGGGCCAGGTGCGTGACCACCAGCACCTGGTGCCGCGCTGCGATTGCGGCCAGGTACTCACCCACCGCGCGCCCCACCTGCCCACCGATCCCGCTGTCCACCTCATCGAACACCATCGAGGAGGGGGCCTCGTTCTCGGCCAGCACGCTCTCGATCGCCAGCATCACGCGCGACAGCTCGCCCCCGGAGGCGACTTTCGACAGTGGCAGCAACGGAGTGCCGGGGTTGGCGGCGAGCAGAAAAGTAATTCGGTCCGCGCCGCTGGTCAAGTAGCCCGGCACGGCGCTGTCCCCGGCGGTCTCCACTGCATCGAACTGCACGCAGAAACGCGCCCCGCTCATGGACAGCCCGGCCAGCTTTTTCTCCACCTCGCCTTGCAGTCGCTGAGCGGCCTCCTTGCGCGCCTCGCTCAAGGCTGCGGCCGACTGGGCCAGCTCGCGCTCCAGGGCGGTGGATTCGAGCCGCAGGCTCTCCAGCTCGCCGCTGTCGCGCCCGGCCTCCTCCACCCGCGCGGCGATCCGCCCGCGGTGGGCCAGGACATCTGCCAGCGTGGGCCCGTATTTTTTCTTCAGCAGGTAGAGCTGGTCCTTGCGCGCGCGCAATTCGTTCAGGCGTTGCGGGTCGTGGTCCAGGCCCTGGGCCAGATCGTTCAGGGAGCGGGCCAGGTCCTCCAGGGCGTAGCGCGCGCTGTCGAGCTGCTCGGCCAGGGGCTTGGCCCGCTGGGTCAGGCCGGCCAGGTGCTCCAGGCTGCGGTGCACGAGGCCCAGGCTTTCGAGCGCCGGCAGTGACCCGCCCTCGGAAGCGGCCCCGTAACCGCCAGTGGCCTCACCCTCCAGGGCCTGGAGGCACAGCGCCAGCAGCTCCTCTATCTTCTCGGCGTTCTCGTGCAGACTAAGTTCCTCCTCCAAGGCGGCCTCCTCCTCAGCCCGCGGGGCGGTGGAGTCGATTTCCTGGAGCTGGAAACGCAGCAGCTCCTGCTCGCTGTTGAACGCGGCCAGGGCCTTTTCGAGGCTTTCCAGACGGCGCTCGGCCTGACGGCTGCGGGCCAGAAGGGCCGCGAACGTG
>JAJFUG010000163.1 GCA_021372515.1 bacterium | reverse complement strand
GAACGAGCCCATCGGGTCGCCCCCGGCGGCCAGACCCTCGCGCACCGTGCGGGCGATCTCGTACAGACGGCCCTGGGCCTCGCGCCCGCGGGCTTTGACCGGGAACAGGTCCGGGAACAGGAACTCCGCCCCCTGGGTGCTGCTGTAGGCCAACTGGCGCAGGCCGATCTTTTTCTGCTGGGCCAGGAACTCCCCATCGCCGCCCATCACGCCGTTGATCAGGTCGGGCGGAAGCTGGGCGATGTCCCTGGCCAGGAGCGGGTACTCGACCCAGCTTATCTGCCGCCGCCCGCGCTCGTTCAGGAACGCGTGGGCCTGCTTCGCGAAATCCACCCAGGCCTGGCTGCGGCTGGCCTCGTCATAAGGCCGCTTTTTCCGGCACTTGTCGCAGATTCCGGCGTAGTAGACCTCATCGGTCGAGACCAGGAAATATTTCACTCCGGGGGTGGCGTCTATCATGTCCTGGTACAGGTCGAAAATCAGCTTGATCGCCTCGGGGTCGCACATGCAGGCCTGGTAGTTGCTGCCGTCCGCGCGCAGGTGGGCGAACTCCTTGTGCTTGAGCGCGTAAGCCATGTGCGACGGGGCCTGGATGTCGGGCACGAGCTGGATATGGCGCTCGGCGGCGTAGCGGGTCAGCTCGATCATCTCGGCCTTGGTGTAGGCCCCTGGCGCGCCGATGACCGGATGGCGCGGGAACTCGTACTTGTCCTCGATCTCGAAAGCGATGGCATTGGCCTTGAAGAAGGCGTGCCAGTCGATCAGGCGCTTGAGGGTTTCGATGCGGCACTGGTGGTGCTTGGTGTCCCAGTGCACGAAACGCAGTTCGAGCGCGGGCCAGTCGCTAATCGTGCATTCGGGCAGGCGCAGACGGCTGTCGGCTCCCCGGCGCAGGAGCTGCAGCAGGCTCTGCACGCCGTAGAACAGGCCCGCCGGGGCGTTGCCGGTGACAGTGATCTCGCCTGGAGCGATTTTGAGAATATAGCCCTGCTCGTTCAGGGCCGGGTCCTGCGCACCCTTGACCGTACCCGCGGCCACGGCCAGGATAACCTTCCCGCTGCCCGTACCCTCGAAGCTCAGCCCGTGCAGCTCGCCCGCGCCCTCCACCAGACGGCGGTAGGCGATGTCCTCGGTCCCCACCCGCGACTGGACCGCCCAGGTGCAGTCCACGGTAATGTCCCGCGCACCCAGCTCCACTTTCTGCGGGGCCGGGATCAGGCTGTAGCCACGGGCGCGCAGCGGGGTGAGAAATCCCCCGGCGGTCGGGCCGGCGGCAAAAGCCGCGCTGACTGCGATAAGCGATATAATGACTGCGTCGGCGAACAACCTGAATTTCATGGCCTTTCTCCTGGGATAAGTGTGTAACTGGTTATCGATAGTGCTATTGAGCGGTTACTTTTCAGATGTCAACACCAGTCGTACGTAGGCGGACAACTAATGCAAACAGGGCACGCTCTGCCCTGCCCCTTGCCTCTTGAATAACGACAATTTCAACTCGGAGCTACTTGACCGGATAATCGCCGGTGCTTCCCTCGAGCGGCCCACCGGGCCGTCCGGGGGCCGTATGTTTGAGCCTGCGTAACGGAGCGGAGTAACTGCCCTGTGCACACCGAAGCCATGCGGCGCGTCACGGCCGGGCGGGCGATTCGCGTCAGCGCCGCCCGCGACCCGAGGCAGCGTGCCGGAGCGCCGGGCACACCATAGCCCACAAGACAGCAAAGGCCGGGGCGAGTTTGCGGCCCCCCAATGGTTTCTGGTTCTCTTGGCCGTAAACAAGAGAACAAAAAAGCTTTTGGGTACGGCAGGCCGTGCCACTACAACCGATCCTACGGGTGACGCTGAATGTTTTTACGGGCGGCCACAGGGGGCCGCCCCTACGATTAATTCACTGTACCGGCCTGAATACAAGCCGTCCTCAGTCCTCCAGGCGCACCTCGGCCAGGCCGCTCACCGGCACCTTGTGCGCCGCGGCGTAGGCCTTGATCCTCTCGCCCAGGGCCTTATGCCAGCCGGGCAGGTCCATGCGCTCGAACGGGGCGATCATATAGTCCAGACCCCGGCGGCGGTCGGCGAAATGGTCCTTCACGTCATCCATCACGTGCAGGAACTTGCGCCCGGCCACATCCTCGTTCTTGGGGAAACGGCCCTTTTCCCAAACCGCGGTCAGCTCGCGCCACATCTTATCGCGCACCGCCAGGTTCGCCGCCGTGACATTGCCCGCCTCGACCATCAGGTTGACCGCCAGGGCGTGCTCACCCTTGGCGGAGGCCTCTCCAGCGCGGACCAGGAAAGCCTCGGCCTTGTCCAGGTCGAGCATGGTACGCACCGCATAGCCCTCCAGCGCGGCGATCGAGCCCAGCACCTCGATATTGTAGCGGTTGCGGCTCACCTCGCCCAGGGCGCGGGCCAGGTCGTACTGAAGGCGCTCGTTGGCCGGAAGAAGCTCGGAAGCGGCGGCGATTTTGGCCGCGTATTTTTCGTGGAACGTGGGTTTCACGGCCAGTGAGTCGCCAGCGGGCAGGGCGGGCAGGCTGAGGGTCTCATCCTGCAAGCGGATCGGGCGCTTGCCGCCCGAGTAGCCGTAGGCGTAACCGCGCTCATTCGACCAGACCAGGTCCCAGAGGTTCTCGTAGTAGCGGGCCTGCAATTCGAGCTGGCTGTAGACCTGACGCATGTCCACCGCTACATCCGGCCCGTAGAACGCGTCGAAGAAATCCGCCGTGGCCTGGGCCGGACCCGGCCCCTGCATGTTCCAGCCATAGGCGGTGACCACGGCCCAGCCCAGCCAGAATGTCTCGTCGTTCAGGCCCGCGTCATCCCAGGCCGCGCAGAAAGTTCCCATCAGGTTCCTCGCCCCGGCGCGGCGGGTCAGCTCCGGGGTCTCCACCGCCTCCTGCATGCGGCCCTGGACAGCCTGGCCGTAGCCCTGGAGCGTGAAATAGTTGGGGAACAGCCACTCGGCGCCCTGCATCGAGGTGTAGGCCATCTGCTCGATCCCGGCCTTGTTCTCGGCCTCCAGCCAGGACGGCTCGCGCTGCGGCCCGGTGATCGCGTCGATCAGGCCCGCGGGCAGGCTCGACACATCCTTGGTCAGAAGCGGGTATTCCACCCAGAGCAGCACCTTGCGCCCGCGCTCGGCCATCCAGGCGTTCACCCGCTGAACGTACTCGACCCAAAGGCGGCTGCGGTTGATCTCGTTGTAGGGCCTCAGTTTCTTGCACTTTTCGCTGATACCGGCGTAGTAGACCTCATCCGTGGAGACATGGAAATACTCCACTCCAGGAGTCGCGTCGATCATGTCCTGGTACATGTCGAAGATCAGGCGCATCGCCTCCTCGTCGCACATGCAGATCTGGTAGTTCGAGCTGTCGGCGCGCAGGTGGGCGAACTCGGGGTGCTTGAGCACGTAATTCATGTGGGCCGGGGCCTGGACATCCGGGATGATCTGCACGTGCCGCTCCAGTGCGTAGCGGGTCAGCTCGACCATCTCGGCCTTGGTGTAGGCCCCCGGCGCGCCGATGACCGGATGGCGCGGGTACTCGTACTTGTCCTCCATCTCGAAACTGATCGCGTTGGCCTTGAAGAACGCACTCTGGTCGATGTAGCGCTTCATTGTCTCCATGCGGTTCTGGTGGTGCTTGGTGTCCCAGTGCATAACCCGGAGCCGCAGGTCGGGCCAGTCGGTGATCTCGCCCAGGGGCAGGACCAGCCGTCCCGCTCCGTCACGCCGCAGCAATTGCAGAAAGCTCTGCACGCCGTAGAACAGCCCGGCCGGGGCGTTGCCCGTTATCTCGACCTGCGTGGGGGTGACCCTGATCCGGTAGGCCTGCGCCGCGCACTCGGCGTCTGGGGCGCCCGTGACCGCGCCGCCGCTCAGCGCCAGTACGATCCGGCTTTCCCCACGCTCGGCGAAGGTCAGCCCGTGCATCTCTTGCGCGCCGGAAACGAGGCTGCGCACGGCGATGTCCCCGCGGCTGACCGAGGTCTCCAGACCCCAGGAGCAGTCCAGCACGGCCACGCCGGGCAGAAGCTCCACTTTCTGCGGGGCCGGGATCAGGCTGAAACCGTTCTGGCGCAGGCTGTTCAGCCCGGCGGCAACCGCGCTCTGGCAGAATACGGCACTCAGAAGGAAAAGGACAGCGGTCCGGGCAAGGCGCATTTATATCTCCGGGAGGAGGGTGAACCGGGAGCGAAACGGCTCGGCAAAAGCCTGGGAGAGTGACAGGCATAATATGGAGCCGTCCGGAGCGGGGCGGCAATGATTTTTTACATTTTTATCCAGTCTGGCATCGCGACAGCCTTGCCAAGAGCAGGCCGAGAGGCTATCATTCAAAAGTGCGACAGCTATTCCTATCCACCAATTCAACGAGGTCCGGACACATGAAAAAGGCATGGCTTGGGAGGCTCGTTCTCTCCGCGTTGATGACCGGTGCGTTCGCGCTGGGCGTCCAGGCGCAGGAGAAAACGACGGTTGGGGATGATCTGACGGGGTTCGTGCCGCTGTTCGACGGGAAAACACTGGACGGCTGGCGCAAGCTGACCGAATACAGCGGCGACAAGGGCAAGTGGACCGTGGAGGACGGGGCGATCACCGGCGACCAGTACCCCGCCGGCGAGGGCGGCCTTCTGGTCACGGAGAAAACATATTCCAATTATGAGATTTACACCGAGGTCAAGGCCCACTGGCCGCTTGACTCGGGCCTGTTCCTGCGCGTGCAGGGCAACGTGCTCTCCTACCAGGTCACCCTGGACTACCGCAACGAGGGTGAGATCGGCGCGATCTATATCCCGGGCGGCGGCGATTTCGGGATGCACAACTGCCTGGGCATGTCCTATTGGAACCCCTACGATTACAACAAGCTGCGCGTGCGGATCGAGAACCAGCCACCGCACATCCAGGTCTGGCTGAACGGCCACCAGATCACCGACTACCAGCACGGCAAGCCCCTGGACGGCAAGACAGTGGTCCCCGAGAGCGGCTATATCGGCGTGCAGGTGCACCCCGGCGAGAACTGGGGCCCCGAGAGCAAGGTCCAGTTCCGCAAGATGTTGATCAAGGAGCTGTAAGCCGCGGAAGGGAAGGTTTCCGGAACTCCCGCCCGAATTGAACTCGAGAATGCCTTAAGGGGCACGGTGCGCCGTGCCCCTTCCTTTTTTATCCCCCCAATCCTGATGCTGCCGATCATCTTTCCCTTGAATCCCGGCCGCGGGAATGTATAATTGGTTCAAGACCACGACCGGCCACTGCCCCGGAGCCTGCATGAGCGACGCCGAAAGGGAAAGCCTTTTCGACCGCCTGGACCATGCGCGGCGCACGCTCGAGCTGCCCGACCGGGTCAGCCTGGCGCAGATACGCCAGCGCTACCGCGAGCTGTCGCGCCGCTGGCACCCCGACCTGTGCCCGGACGACCCCGAGCTGTGCAAGCAGAAACAGGCCGAGCTGAACGCGGCCTACGGCACTCTGACAGATTTCTGCAACAATTTCCAGTACTCGCTGCGCCGGGAGGATGTCGAGCAGTACGCGGGCGGCGAGGATTTCTGGTGGCGGCATTTCGGCGGCCTCTGAGCCCCGGACCCACCCGACCGCCCACACCGGAACGCCAACCGCGGGGAGAACCCGATGCCAGCCGAATGCAAAGCCGCACGCCGCGCTGTCCCCAGACTGCTGGGCTTTCTTGCTCTCACCTTTTTGCTGGCCGCCCCCGGACAGGCCCGGGCCGCAGCCATGCGGCTCATAATCGACACGGATGCCGCCCTGGAGCGGGATGACCAGCACGCCATCGCCTACGCCCTGCTGTTTCCGGAGAAATTCGAGATACTGGGCCTGACCGCGGTACACAGCGGCGAGAACACCCTGGAGGGCAATTTCCGCGAGGTGCACACGGTGCTCGGCCTGGCCGGGGTGCGGGGCATCCCGGTGCTGCGCGGGGCCGAGCACCCGCTGCCCTCGGCCCGTGCGGCGGTGGAAAGCCCGGCGGCGCGGTTCATCGTGGACGCCTCGAAGCTCAAGGGGGAGGGCCCCCTGGTGATCCTGGGTCTGGGCGCGGCCACCAACCTGGCCAGCGCGCTGCTGATCGACCCCTCGCTCAAGGAGCGGGCCGAGTTTGTCTGGCTGGGCGGGGCCGACTGGCCCGAGGGCGAGGGCGGCGAGCACAACAGCCTTCTGGACCTGGAAGCCCAGCGCGTGCTGATGGCAAGCGGGGCGCGCCTGAGCCTGATCCCGCCGGGCAACAACCACATGGCCACCACCCGCTGGGTCCAGGGCGAGCGGCTGCGCGGGTTGAATCCCCTGGCCGACTACCTGAACCTTCTGCTCGTGCTCAACCGTTTCCCGGACAGCGAAAGTTTCAACCTGCCCGCCCTGGCCGCGGTGGCCGCCCTGGCCCACCCCGAGCGGGTGGCCCGCCTGAAAGCCAAGGCCCCCTGGGTGGATGAGCGCGGGGCCTGGGATTTCTCGCACCCCGGGGCCGAGATCGAGGTGCTGACCGGCCTGGACGAGGACCCCGCGCGCGGGCCCTGCCCGGTCTGGGAGGAGTTCTACGGCCGGCTGCGCGAGGCCGCACCGCGCGGCAACTCGATCTACGAGCGGGTCTGCCGGGTGCTGAACGTGCCCACCGCCGCCCCGGATGTCCAGGCGGTGGAGGGAAAAGTGGAGCGCTTCCGGGGTTTCACCCGCCAGGAGGTGCGCTGGCCCACGATTTTCGGCGAGGAGGTCCCGGCCTTTGTCTGCCGCCCCGAGAACGCTCCGGAGCGTCCTCTGCCCGCGGTGATCTGCCTTTCCGGCACCGGCGGCGACCGGTTCGTGCTGACCGAGGAGATGTTCGGTATCGCGGACTACCGCAGCCTGGGCCGCCCGACCCCGCAGGAGCCGCACATGCGTCTTCACGGCTGGGCCTCCGAGCTGGCGCGCCGCGGCTACGTGACCCTGGCCCTCACCCAGCGCGGCCTGGGCGACCGTGGTTTCAACGAAGACCGTCAGAGCAAGGCCTACCTGATCGAGGGTTTCACCGCCCAGGGGGTGCTCGCCTACGAGATCCGCCAGGGGTTGAGCTACCTTCAGGCCCGTCCGGATGTCGACTCCTCGCGGGTGGGCTGCACCGGGATGTCGTTCGGCGGGATCACCACCTTTTTCGCCACGGCCTGCGACCCGCGTTTCGCCGCGGCCGCTCCGCTCTGCGGCGGGGTGGGCTCCTGGCGCAGGATGATCCAGTTGGGCGACCCGGGCTACCACGGGGTCTACTGGTGGGTGCCGGGCATCCTGCAGCATTTCGACCAGGGCGACATCGTGGCGGCCCAGGCCCCGCGGCCCTATTTCATCGCTGCGCCGCTGGAGGATATCGGCATGCCCAGCCAGGGGGTGGAGGAACTGCTGGAGAAAGCCCAGCCCGCCTACCATCACGCCGGGGCGCCCGACAACCTCGTGGCCTGGCGTCCACACGGGGAGCACGGTTTCACGCTGGAGATGTTCGAGGAACTGGTTAAATTTCTGGATGCGCACCTATGACCACGGATGAAGGAGAATTGACCGATGAGCGAGAGCCTCGTCCCGTTTTTTCTGCGCGGCGGCCTTCTGCTGACCCTCTGTCTGGCCCTGTGTGCCGGATCGGCGCGGGCTGAGAAGAAAAAGATCATCTTCGACACCGACATTGCCGGCGATATCGACGACGCTTTCGCCCACGCTCTGGTCCAGCTTAGCGGCGACCGTTTCGAGGTGCTGGGGATTACCACCTGCGACGGCCCCACGGCGGAGCGGGCGCGGGTGAGTTGCCGGATGCTCTGGGAGGCGGGCCAGGAAAATATCCCCGTGGCCGTGGGACGCCCGACGCGCCAGGGCGACCAGTTACCTGCTCAGTTGGCCTGGGGCGAGGGCTTCGACAAGTACAGGCCGGTCCAGGAGAGCGCAGCCGAGTTTATAGTGCGCACCCTGAAAAAATACCCGCACCAGGTGACAATAATCAGCGTGGGGCCGACCACCAACCTGGGCGATGCGATCAAGCTCGACCCGGCGGCCTGGAAACTGGTCAAGGAGGTGGTGGCCATGTTCGGCTCGTTCTACATGGGCTACGGGGGCAGCCCGATCCCCAGCCCCGAGTGGAACGTGGTGGCCGATGTCCCCAGCGCCCAGGCGTTCATGACCAGCGGCGTGCCGATCAGACTGGCCGGGCTGGATGTGACCACCCTGGTGAATTTCGACGAGGCGCGCCGGGGGCAGATCGCCGCCCGCGGCTCGGCCCTGACCGATGCGATCATGGGGCTCTACTCCCTCTGGTCGTCGCGCCACGCGGGCCGCGACCCGGTGCTGTTCGACCCGGTGGCGGTCTCGATGGCCCTGGGCGAGAATTTTGTCCAGACGCGACGGGCCCACGTGCGCGTGACCGACGAGGGCTACACCGTGGTGGATGAAAGCCAGCCGTCCAACTGTGAGATCGGCATGAGCATCGACAAGCAGGGCTTCCTCGACTGGCTGACCGGAAAGCTCCTGACCCAGAATTTGATGCGTTGACAGAATAAACCGCGGGATTGATCGTCTAACCGGGAGAGACGGCGCAAACTGGGGCCGTCCCTCCCCTTTTTTTGCGGAATGTGTTATATTCTTAACGTTGCACGTTGTGCAGAGTGAATTCCGGCCCTCACCCTGATCCAATCCCTAAGGAGTGTAGCATGCGGGCATTAAGAATGATTCCGGTTGTCATGCTGGCTTTATCGCTGTCGGTGGCGCAGTCGCGGGCGGAGCTTACCGCCGGGGCGGGCTTGTCGCTGGCCTGGCCGCAGGGGGATTTCAGCGAGCAGGTCGATTTCGCCTGGGGCGGCGCGGGCCGCGTGGGCTGGGCTTTCGCCCAGGGATCGTCCGTGGCCCCGGTGTTGTTCGCGGATGTCGGCTACCTGAACTACGGCCGCGAGCGGCGGACCGAGCCTTTCAGCATGACCATCCCGGATGTGGTGGTGGACGTGGTGACGGACAACTACATGGTGCAGGTCAGCCCCGGCTTTCAGGTGGGCCTGCGCAACGGCCCGGTGCGCCCGTACGCCGAGGCCTTCTTCGGAGTGACCTACATCGCCACCCGGACCAAGATCGAAAACCACGGCCTGGGCAGCGGAGATGAGATCGCCGCCAGCACCAATTTCAGTGACTGGACCTGGAATTTAGGCCTGGGCGGCGGCGTGCAGATCCCGGTCTGGAGGCGCAAAGAGGCGCTCAAGGGCGAGCTGAACGAGGCCCTGATCGATATCAAGCTGGGCTATGTGAGGGGCGGCAACGCCGAGTACCTGAAAAAAGGCTCCATCGAGCGCGAACTGGGCAAAGTCACCTACGACACCGTGGAGTCCGCCACGGACATGTTCATGCTGCGTGTCGGCGCTACTTTCAATTTCTGACCTTCCCCGGCCCCGGGCGGTGGAAACCGCCGCCCGGGGCATCCTGTTCCTCAAAGGACACGGCATTTTTCTTTACTTAATTTTCTCACTTTGCAATATTAGCCGTCAAACTACCCTGCATAGAGTTACGTCCAGGCAGTCCTCCCCTGTTTGAGGCGTCAAAAGATTTGCCGGGCAGTCCTGGCGGCGCTGTGCCAGCCGTCAGGAAAACGATTGCATTCAGGCGATAGAGCGAAAGTGGAGTGACGCACATGCGACGCAACGTGTTGAGCCTTCTGCTTGTCCTGGCTGTCCTCAACCTGTCCTCCACGGCCCTGGCCGGGAACCTGCAACTGGGACCGAGCACTGGTACGTGCCGCTCAGTTTCTCCCAGAGCGACATGTTCTGCGATGTCTCCAGCCGGTACAGCATCACGGCTTTCTGTACGGGGATTTCAGTCGGACTGAGCCGCGGGGCGCTCCGCCCCTATGTCGACGCCCTGGGCGGACCGGCGTATTTCGGCATCGACAGCCATATCACCAACGCGCGCTGGGCCGGACCGCTGATCGACCAGACCGAGGATTTCAGCCATCTGAGCTATATCTGGGGCGTGGGCGGCGGCCTGAGGTTCGTGCTCTGGGAGAGCGGGGAAAAGGAGACCGGCCGCCTGATCAAGGACATGGCCATCGATCTGAAAGCCCTGTACCAGAAAAGCGGTCAGAGTGATTTCCTGGTCCGTCAGAACCTGCGCCGCCCCAGCCAGGAAGGTCCGGTGCTGTACGATAAATCGACCTCCGGCCTCGATATGCTCCAGTTCCGCTTTGGCGCCTCGATGCAACTGCTCTGAGCGCAAAGCGCGCCTCCGGTTTATTCCATCTTGCGCAACGGCATGAACGACAGTATTTTGCATCCTTTCCCGGCGCCAGGACCGGAACCGGTGAATTCATCTATCGTGAAAGCAGCCAATGGACAGCATAGAGACGGCACTGAGCACGGACGAGGCGGCGGTCACGGCCCCGGGGCGTGAGTATCCCTACGAGAAGCGGGTCATATTTTTCACCAGCCTGGGCCACGGCATGCTGCACTTTTTCGAGCTGATCTACGCCGGTGTGCTCACCCTTCTGATCGCGCATTTTCATCTTTCCCTGGTCGAGGTCGGGGCCCTGGTGTTCCCTTATATAATGATGCTCGGCCTGGGGAGCCTGCCCGGCGGCATGCTGGCTGACCGCTGGGACATATACAAGGTGTTCCTGCTGTTCATTTTCGGCACCTCGGCCTCGGCGGTGCTGGCCGGGCTGAGCCATTCGGTCTGGACCCTGGCCCTCTCGTTCGGCCTGATGGGGCTGTTCGGCAGCCTGTACCATCCCTCGGGCCTGGCCCTGATCTCGATGGGTGTGCGGCGCAAGGGGTTCGTCATGGGGCTGCACGGGGTGTTCGGCAGCATCGGGCTGGCCATCTCGCCGTTCGTGGCCGGGCTTCTGGGCGAAAAGTTCGGCTGGCACATGGCCTTTTTCGTGCCCGCGGCTTTCGGGTTCATCTCAGGAGTCCTGTTCCTGATCTTCCCGGTGCGCATCTCGCACCGGAGCCTGCCCCAGCCGTCCACTGCGCAGGAGTCCGGGGAGGATGGCAGCCGGCCGGACAGCTCCAACCGCGGTTTCCTGTTCTGGCTGTACATGGTGATGATTATCACCGGACTGGTCTACCGCGGCCTGATGACCTACCTGCCCAAGTACCTGGGCGAGAACGTGCACGTGAGCTGGACCAGTTCGGTGATCGCAGGCGGGCTGTTCACCAGCCTGGCCCTGCTGGCCGGAGGTATCGGCCAGATGTGGGGCGGGCATGTCTCCGACCGTCACAGCCCGTTCCGGGTCTACGTGCGCCTGGTGCCGTTGTGGGGCCCGCTTCTGCTGGTGACCGTGCTGCTGGGCGGCTGGCCCCTGGTGGCGATGCTGGCCGTGTTCTTCGTGGTGTTTTTCAGCGGCCAGCCGATCGAGAACCAGATGCTGGCCCTGGCCGTGCCCCCCCGTCACCGCAGCACCGGCTACGGGCTCAAGTTCGGCCTCAACCTGGGCCTGGGCGCCCTGGCCGCCCCGATCCTCGGCCTGGTGGGCGACCGCTGGGGCATGCAGTGGATTTTCTACTGCATCGCGGGGACTCTGTTCATCTCGGCTTTCCTGTCCCAGCGGCTGCGCAGGTTCAAGGCGCGCATCTACGACTGACAGCACAACGCTGCGCACCCGCCCGGTTCTTCTGCCTTGACTGGCCGGCCGAACCGGGCCATCTTATCTGTACATTCATTTCAGTCATTCCGGCAGACCGGCCCTAGGGGCTGGTCCTGACCGGCGACGATTCGTCTCCAACGCGTGGGACCGAATGACCATGAGCGACACCCCCGCAGCCGGCGGCCTGCCGGTCGTGCCTTTCGGGCCGCACCGGATCAGCCGTCTGATCGTGGGCGGCAACCCCTTCGTGGGCAACAGCCATTTCACGGCCGAGATGAACAGCGACATGGCCGCCTACTACACGTCCGAGCAGGTGGTAGCCACCCTGCACCGCTGCCAGGCGGCCGGGGTCAACACCCTGCAGGCCCGCGGCGACTATCACCGTATCCTCCACTGGCTCGAGCTGTTCCGGCGCGAGGGCGGCCGGCTCAATTTCATCGCCCAGACCGCCAGCGAGATGAGCGACATCCACACCAACATCAAGGTGATCGCCGCTTTCGGCGCGGTGGGGATCTATTTCCACGGCACCGAGACCGACAAGCGCTGGCGCGAGGGCCGGATCGACTCGGTGTGCGAGTACCTCAAGACCATGCGCGAGGCCGGCGTGCGGGTCGGCCTGGCCACGCACATGCCCGAGGTGTTCGACTACGTGGAGAGCAAGAGCTGGGACCTGGATTTCTACATGGTCCCGTTCTACAACATCGCGCGTGCTCCGCGCGAGAGCGCGGTGGTGACCGGCCGTTTCGAGGTGGAACAGTTCGAGGAGGCCGACCCGCCGGTGTTCTGCCGTTTCATCCGCTCCACGCGTAAGCAGTGCCTGGCTTACAAGGTGCTGGGAGCGGGACGTCACTGCGCGAGCCAGGAGGCGGTGCGGGAGCGCCTGGCCTGGACCTACGCCAATATCAAGCCCGGCGACTGCGTGGTGCTGGGGATGTTCCCCAAATATGTGGACCAGCCGGCGCTGAACGTGGGTTACGCCATCGAGGCCATTGCCGCGGCGGCCCGGGGCTGACAAGGGTTAATTTCTGACAGGATCGGAGAATCGGCATGAAAAAGCTCAGGTTCGTTCTGGTGGGGACCGGCAATATCGCCACCACCTATGTCCGGGCGGCGGCGAACGTGGAGGAGGCCGAGATCGTGGCGGTGGTGAGCCGCAGCGCCGAGCGGGCGGCCAGATACGCCGCGGCCAACGGTTTCGAGGCCTCCTCCGTGGGCCTGGAGAGCGTAGGAGTGCCCTATGACGCCGTGATGCTGGCCACGCCCAACGGCCTTCACCACCGTGACACCCTGGCCGCGGCCGCCCTGGGCAAGCATGTGCTGACCGAGAAGCCCCTGGATGTGACCCTGCCCAAGATGGACGAGATGATCGCGGCCTGCCGCGCCGCCGGAGTGCGCCTGGGGGTGAGTTTCCAGCGCCGCATGAGCCCGGCCAACATCGAGCTGAAACGGATGATAGACTCCCGCGCGTTCGGCAGAATCTATGTCACCGACCTGTTCGTCAAGTTCCTCCGCCCGCAGAGCTACTACGACAGCGCCGAGTGGCGCGGCACCCTGGCGGTGGATGGTGGCGGGCCGTTCATGCAGCAGGCCAGCCATAATGTCGACACCCTGACCTGGTTCTTCGGCGTGCCGCGCACGGTGATGGCCAAGACCGCGCTGCTGGCCCACACCGGGATCGAGGTGGAGGACCACGGCGCCGCGGTGCTGACCTGGCCGGACGGGATGTTCGGCACGATCATCGCCTCCACCGTGACCGCGCCCGGGTTCCCGGTGCGCATGGAGCTGCACTCCGAGAGGGGCTCCTTTATCACGGTGAACGACGAGGTGGTGGACTGGAAGATGGAGGGCGTGACCCCGCCCGCGGTGGCGCCGGCGAAGGCGATCCACAGCGGCGCGGGCGCGGCGGGCGTGGCGGTGACCGAGACCGGCGGGCACGAGGCGATCATCCGCGATTTCTGCCACGCCGTGTGGGAGGGCCGCGACCCGGTGGTCAGCGGCGAGCAGGGACGCGCCACCGGCCTGGTGATCGACAGCATTTACCGCGCCGCCCGCGAGGGACGGGAGATAACGCTCCCCTGAAACGGCTGGTATGTTCCGTGGCTTTGCCCGTAAAGGCCCGGTATCTTTCCGTCAAGACATTCTCTGGAACAGACCGTAGCGCTGGGTGGTCCCGTGTCAGCTCGGCCCGTGTTGCGCAAGATTACCTGGCTCATGTTCGCGGTCTGGCTCGGCCTGAGTTGGGCGGCGATCTATTGTCCCCTGCCCCGGCTCTGGGGGATGTTGCCCGCGGGAAAACCCGCCGGGGTGGTGTTCCTGGTTTGGGCGCTGTTCTGCCTGGCGGTCCTGCTCGGACTGGAGGGCGGCCTCACCGGGCGGGCGCTCCAGCGGGTCTTCGACCGTCTGGCCCGGGCGGGCGCGCCCGTGCGCCTGGCTTGTCTGGCGGCTTTCTCGGGCGCGGTGTTCCTGCTGGGCTGGGCTTTCCGCTCCAGGAACCATTTCATGGGTGACGGCTGGCTGTACCTGAACGTGATCCACCGGCCGTTCCACCTTATACCCGACCGCCCACTGGACTACGTTCTGCATCATCAGGTGTTCTGGTACCTGAGCGGCCTGGGCAAGCCGGACGGCGAGCTGGCGTTCAACCTGCTGCATTGCTCCCTTCTGCCCTTTTTTATCCTCGCCCTCTGGTCCCTGGCCGGCCGTCTGACCGCGGAGCCGGTCAAGCGGACCGCGCTCACCCTGATCCTGGCCGGTAGCTCTGCCCTGCAGCTTTTCTGCGGCTATATCGAGACCTACACCGTACTGGCCTTTTTCTCGGCGCTCTTTCTGGCGGCCGGGGCCGCGTATGCCGCCTCCGGAAGATACAGGACCGAGCTGCCCTGGGAGGTCAGCCTGATCTTCGGGCTGGCTTTCCTCAGCCACCGCAGCGCGGTGGTGCTGGCGCCCTCGCTGCTGTTTCTCTGGCTGCTGCGGCTCTGGCCCAGCGGCCCTGAAAAGACGGGCCTGAAACAGTCCCTGGCGGTCCTGGCCCTCTGCCCGCTGCCGCTGCTGGCCATGATCCTGTTGCACTCGGCCAGCCTGGACCTGCTGGTGCCACTGCTGCACAATGATCCCGAAATAGTGCCTTACACCATTTTCAGCCTTTCCCACCTGGGGGAAAAGCTCAATTTCATGCTCCTGGCCGCGCCAGCGGCGCTTATCGCCCTGCCCGCCCTGGCCGCGGCCTGGGGCGAGGTCCGTGCCCGGCTGGACTTCACTTTCCTGTTCCTGAGCCTGGCGGCCCTGGGCGGTGTTTTTTTCCTGTTCAGCCTCAACCCGCTTCTGGGTGTGCGCGACTGGGACCTTCTGTCCCTCTGCGCGGTGCCGGCTTCGGCCTGGGCCGGCTGGGTGCTGCTGCGCTTCTTCGAGGGTGGCGGTCGTCTGCGGGGTAACCCGCTGCTGGCGCTCGGGCTGGCGGTTGCCTTTCACGGGGCGCTCTGGGTCTGGATCAACTCCGATATCAACCGCGGAGTGGGTTTCATCCAACGGGTCCGCCGCCAGGACATCCATACCGCTACCGGCAAGACCAACCTGGCCCAGGAACTGGCGAACCGGGGTTTCCTGCGGGAGGCGATCGAGCAGAACAAGCTGGCGCAGGGGAGAATGTTCCTCCGGGGAAGGGTCAACCTCAGCGTCCTGTTCATGCGCCTGGGCCAGCCGGACAGCACCATTTTCTACACCCGCGAGGCCGCGGCCTACGAAAAGGCCCACCGCCTGAAACCCACCCCCACGGTCTGGATCAAGGCCGCGGCGGCTTTCGACGTGCTGGAGCAGCCCGACAGCGCGAACTACTACTACCTGTTCCCCCTGCGCAGGAGCACCTCCTACTACGAGCAGGAGGACCGGGCCTGGTGGCTGGGCCAGATGAACCTGCCGTTAGAGCGCTACACGGAAAAGGCCCGGCTCGACAAAATGAACATCGATTACATCCTGTTTTTCCTGCGCTACAACAACATGCTGGGACAGCAGGAAAACGTGGCGAAAATATACGGGTACTACCAGAGCGCCGGACTGAACGAGGCGCAATGGCTCAAGCTGCTCGATTTTGCCGTCGCCTCACACCATTACGAATACCTCGATTCGCTGACCAGCCATGCTTTCAGACAGTTCCCCGATCTTCAGCGGGGTTTCGTCAAGAAACCTTAGCCTCGCTCCGGCGGATGTATTTCCTTTGCCTTACCCGGTCCGCGTGTGTAATATTTTCCCCCAGAGAATATCGTACAATCCCGGACTCCCGGTCCACACATAACGCCCTGTCACTTACCCCACCGGAGGAACAACTGATGTCCGACCGCCGCGATTTTGTCAAAGCCCTGGGCCTCGGCGCCCTGGGTAGCCTGGCCCTGGGGGCCGCAGCCCGCGCCCAGAACGTCCCCGAGCTCAACACCGGCACCGGCAGGAAAATACGTGTCGGGATCATCGGCGCCGAGAACAGCCACACCGTGGGTTTCGGCGAGATATTCAACAAGCAGAAAAAGTTCCCTGGGGTCGAGGTGGTGGCCCTCTGGGGCGAAACCGACGAGTTCGCCAAAAACGCGGCCGAGCAGGGTGCGATCCCGAAAATAGTCAAGGAGCAGAAAGAGCTGTTCGGGCTGATCGACGCCCTGATCGTGGACCACCGTCACGCCCGCTACCACGTGGACGCCGCGGCCCCGTTCGTCGCGGCCGGAATCCCCACTTTCGTGGACAAACCGTTCGCCTACCGTGTCCAGGAGGCCCAGTACCTGCTGGAGCTGGCCGAAAAGCGCAAGACCCCCATAACCTGCCTCAGCTCCGCGGCTTTCGGGCCGGGCATGGAGGATGTCGCCGGCCAGGTGCAGGCGCTGAAAGAGAAAACCAACTCGCTGATAGTCACCGGTCCGGCCGACCCGACCAGCCGCTACGGCGGAATTTTCTTCTACGGCATCCACACCATCGAGCGCCTGTTCCGCATGGCCGGACAGGACTGCACCATGGTGCGCTGCAGCCGTAACGGCAAGCGCACTTCGTTCGAGTTCAAGTTCGCCTCGGGCCTGCTGGCAACCTACGTGCTGTCCAAGAAATGGGAGCAGTACTGCGTGACCGACGATGGCCTGAAAGCGATCACTCCCGCGAGCGAGGCCAAGGACTCGGACTACATGTACGCGGCGATCGTGAAAATGTTCCAGACCGGCGAGGAGCCCCGCTCGCACGAGAGCATCCTCAAGCAGGTGGCGGTCCTGGAGGCGATGGAGCGCGCCGTGTCCAGCGAGGACTGGGAAACACTGCTCATCTGACAGGGCAAGAGCAGCTCAAACCGGCCGTCCCACGAGCCGATATCAGTGGAGACAACATGCAGAGAAACCTGCTGGCAATCGCCGTGCTGGCCTGTCTCGGCCTTCTGACCGCCTGCAGCCGGACCGACAGCCCCGCGGCCCGCTGGGGCGGCGCCACGGGCTGGACAGTTTCGGCCCTGCCCGCCTCGGTGCGCCTGGACCCGGCCGGGGGACGGATAATCGAGAACCGCCCGGACATCTACAAGATGCGCCCCCTGGAGGGGCTGCTCGACAGCAACTGGGTCTTCTCACGCGACACTGTGCGCCTGGAGGCCGCCCGGGGCGAGTATGTCTCTTTCCAGGTGGTGGTGGGCAGCCCGGACGGCGCACCGCTCAAGGACATCTATGTCGGAATGTTCCCGTTCGCCAGCGGGGGCAACCCACTGGAGGCCAAGCCGGAGCTGTTCCTGGAATGGTCGGTCGAGGTGCGGGGCAAATCGTTCGGCTACGAGCGCTGCTCCTACGGCCCCGGCTGGTACCCGGACGCCCTGATCCCGCTGCACTGCCTGGACATTGACCCGGAGCGCCACGGCCGGGTCTGGTACCCGCTCAACCTGCCGGATTTCCGCAACCGCATACCCGACCAGCGCTACCAGATCATCTGGGTGGACCAGTACGTGCCCCGGGAGCGTATCTCCGCGCCGCCGGGGCTCTACCGCAGCGAGGTCACGCTGCGCTGCGGCGAGAAAACCCACAGCCTGACAGTGGAGCTGAAAGTCCACGACTGCGCGATCCCCAACCGCAACCGGCTCTGGGGCAACCTCCAGCACGAGGGCTTCCTCACCCGGATGGACGAGCAGGACGAGCTTGAACTGTACCAGTTGTTCAAGAAAAACCGGGTGGTGCTGGCGGACAACGGCTACCACCCGGACCTGACTGTGACGCCCCAGGGCAAGGTGCAGATCGACTGGACCCGCTTCGACAGCCGGCTGAAAAAGTATTTCACCGGCGAGGCGTTCACCGAGGCCTTCGGCTATAGCGGCCCCGGCTACGGCGAACCCTGGGAGGAATTCCTGCTGCCGTTCGACTGCTGGCGCGAGCATGAGGGCCGCAGGAGCCCGGGCTGGCCGGATGTGGGCGACAGCAGCCAGGAACGCAGCAGCGCCAACCAGGCCCTCTACGTGGATGCCATCCGCCAGGTGCGCGAGCACCTTCTGGGTATGACCGACCCGGAGAAAACCCACCTGATCGTGTTCCAGAACGGATTGGACGAGAGCTATTTCCCCGAGGCCTGGGAGCGGATGGTCTACTACGGGAAGCTGTTCAAGAAATATTTCCCGGAGGCGAAGTACCGGGTGGACGGCGGCTACAGCCTGGAGGCGATGCAGACGATCCACGCGGCCATCGACTACTGGTGCTGCCACACCGTGGGCTACAACCGGGACACGGTGCAGAAATACCGCGAGCTGGGCATCCGGGATTGGATCTACGGCCCGGTGCTGTACGAGCGTAAGGAAAACAGCGGGGTGGGCAGCAGTACGTTCATCGACCTGGAGCCCTCCAACGACCGGCTGATAAGCTGGGCCTGCTGGCGCTGCAAGGCCCTCACCTGGTGCAGTTGGGGTATCGGCAGCCAGTGGCGCAAGGCCTGGTACGCCCCCGAGACCTGGAAATTCGCCGTGCGCTCCGAGGACAAGCCCCTGGCCGAGCGCAGTTTCAACGGCAACGCCCTGCTGGTCTACGCGCCGGATGTCGTGCCGGGGGTGGACATCCCCTGCCCCTCGATCCGGCTGAAACAGATGCGCGACGGGGTGGAGGAATGGGAGCTGCTCCAGAGTCTGGCCGACCTGGACGGCAACCCGGCGCGCGCCGACAGCCTCGCCGACCGGCTGGTGCACGAGCCTTTCGGTGAGCAGAGCATCGGGCGCCTGGATGTCTGGAGCCACGACCCGCAGGACTGGGACGACACCCGCGCTGCCCTGATCCAGACGGTCGAGGCGGCGGGCAAGGGGAATTGAGGGAGGCCTGCACATTTAGGCCCGGCAGCCGGATTCCCCCCTTTTCTTTCCAAGGAGGGCCAGGGGGGACTGCTCTGAAACAATAACACGAATCCCCCTCGATCCCCCTGAAAAAGGGGGAGGTAACAAGAAAGGGCACGGCATGCCGTGCCCCTATGAAAACCGAGGCTGGGCAGGATCAATTGCAGGGGCGACCGGTTGGTCGCCCCTTTGTATTCATACACCCCGTCGGCTTCGCCGCCACCCCTCTTTTCAGAGGGGATCGAAAGCGCTGTCTTACGGGCGACGGGAGGGAGCGCGGGTTGTGGCGGGATAAATCCCCTCTCGAGAGGGGTGCCCGCGCCAGCGGGCGGGGTGTGTGACGGTTGATGCAGACAAAAACAAAGGGCACGGCATGCCGTGCCCCTACGTTTATTGAACCAAGCTCCGGCTCCTACTTCAGCAGCACCATCTTGCGGGTCTGGCTGAAACTTCCCGCGCGCAGGCGGTAGAAATAGACCCCGCTGGGCAATCGCTGCCCGGTGGCGTCCGTGCCGTCCCAGAACACCGAGTACACCCCGCTGTCCCGCTCGCTGTCCACCAGGCGGCGCACCAGGCGTCCGCGCAGGTCATAGACCTCCAGGCTGACCCGTTCGCGGTTGCCCTCCGGCACGCTGAACGAGATCACGGTCGAGGGGTTGAACGGGTTGGGATAGTTCTGCTCCAGGGCGAACACGCGCGGAAGGTCGGCGCTCTTCAGGCCGCCGTCCAGCGCGGCCAGGAGGATCCCGGCCACCTCATCCCCCAGGCCGAGGCCACGCACGCTCTCGCTGAGCCAGCCTCTTTCCTCCGGGCTGAGCGCGGCGGAAAAATCATCCATCCCGGTTGCGGCCAGGGCCGTGGCTGGACTATCGCCGCAGGCCCCGCTCAGGATATCGCGCGCCAGCAGGCGGGCGTCCTCCAGGCTGAACGCCCCGTCACCGTCCAGGTCCAGGCTGGGGTCGGAGGGGTCGCGGCGGGCGGCCAGCAGCATGGCCAGCACATCCATCACGCTCGCGCGGCCATCGCCCGAAAAGTCGCAACGCCGCCCGCTGCGCGAGGTCGCCTCATCCACGCCCAGCGCGCGGGGGCCATAGTGCGGCAGGGGCTGTCCCAGCTCGTAGGCCCCCAAGTCCGGGGCGCCGCCGGTGAAGTCATCGTTCACCCCGGGCAGGCGCTGGCCGTGGTCAACGGCCACCGAGCCGGGGGCCAGGCGAAGGTCGGCCGGGGCGCGCTCGGGAAACGGCGGGCTGGGCCAGTCCGGAGTGGCGGCGAACACATCCAGGCCTACCTGTACGGCGTGCTTTTCCCAGAACGAGGCGTTGAGCTCGCCGATGCTCCAGGCCCTGAGCCCGTCCACCTTGGCCAGGAAACCGTTCTGGT
Organism: bacterium; assembly: GCA_021372515.1. NCBI lineage: Bacteria > bacterium. The sequence goes on along the minus strand of JAJFUG010000163.1, from coordinate 7,142 downwards.
ACTCGTAGCTTCCCACCCCGTCGTAGTCCAGGTCACAGGTGGAGTCGGCGTTGTCGAACTCCACCGCCCGGCCGTCCCCGCTGCCGTACAGCCCGAAATCGCCGCCGCCCCGTCCGCCCAGGGCCAGGTTGTTGCGGAAATAGGCGTAAGTCGGGTTGTGGATCACCCGCAGGCCGCTGCCCACCTTGACCACCGTGTTGTGCAGGACCACATCCCCCTTGCTGTAGCGGGCCAGCTTGAACGGACAGTCGATGATGTTGTACATCACGTTGCGGATGAAATAGGTCGGCCCGCCCAGGCCGGGCTGCGAGCTGAGGCCCATGAAACAGTTGGTGATCCGGTTGTCCATGATCCGGCAGTTGCCCTGGCAGAAATCGGCCTCCACGGCGTCATCCGTGCCCACCCGGATATCGTTGTTGTAGATGTCGATGCAGAACTGGTTGTTGACGCTGCCATCCTCCATGGTGCTGATACAGTCGCGGTAGCCGCTCACGTAGTTGTAGCAGATCACGTTGCCCGGGCCGGTCAGCTCGATCCCCTCGCCCACGTTGTCGCCCTCCGCGCCCAGGCTGGCCTCGGTCCAGGGTACGGAGGAGAGCACGGTGTTGTCGGCCACGTAACAGTTGCGCGCCGGGCGCTTCTCGTTGTCTGCCGTGATCCCGTAGACCGAGTTTATCCGGCAGTAGCGCACGGCCACGCCCTCGGTGCTGCCCAGGTCCACCGCCGGCCGGGAGGAGGTGGGATTGCTGACTGTCACGTTGTCCAGGATCAAATACTTGCAGCCGCGCAGGTTGATGGAGCTGAACACGGCCGCGGCCGTATCGGCCCGGCTGCCGCGGAGCGTGATGGGCTTTTCCTCTGTGCCGATCAGCAGCAGCGTGCCCGCGCCGTAACCGCCGGGCGCCAGGACAATCACATCCCCGGGCTGGGCTGAGCCGACTGTGGCGGCGAACGTGGCCGGAGTGGCGCTCTTGACCACCGAGTCGGCCGGGGCGCACGGCACGCGGCGGGTGCCGACAGTCAGGCTGCTCTCCTGGGCGCCGCCGTCCGGGTCGGACAGACGGATACGAACCTCATATTGCGTTCCCGGACGCAGCCCGAACAGGCTGCCCGAGAGCTTGTTCTTCCAGTAGAAAATGGGATCCGTGTCGATACTCCGCCCGGCCGGGATGCGGCGCAACGGGAGTCCCTCGCGCCAGGTGGCGGCCCCGGCCTGACGGTATTCCAGTGTGGCCGTGCAGTTGAGGTTGTCATCCCCGCTCAGTTCCCACTCGAAAGCCAGGTTGGTCAGGGTGGGGTACGGGCTGGTGAGATTCCCCGGGACCACGCTGTCGGCGGCATGCAAAAGGGAGAATGAGAAGGCACACAAAAGAAGTGTCGCAGAGCTGAGGAGTATCCTGGACCGCATCCGGCTCTCCTTCCGGCAGGTGTTGTCCGGCAATAATCAATAGGACAGAGAAATCCGAAGTGTTGTTTTGACAGAAGTGATAACTGTATACGGGTGGGCGGGCGGACAGTCAAGGAATTCCTTCACGAGCTTCCCGGCCGTCTGAAAAAGCCCGCCTCCACTGGATGGCCGGGTAGGAATCCTATATTATTCTGAAGTGGTTTGTTGATTGTATCAGCACAGGAAAGCGAGGCGAAATGGAGCCGGGCAAACGCGTGAAATTCGGGATAGACCTGGAGTTCGAGCAGCTGGGCGGCGGAGCTGACAGCGAGGTTCTGGTCACCTGCCCGCAGCTCAACGTCCAGACCGTCGGCGGTTCGTTCCGCGAGGCCGCCCGGAGGATGGGCGAGGCGCTGGCTTTTTTCTTCGAGAACACGGAGCAGCGTGGTGAGCTGGAGGAGGCCCTGGAAGCGCTGCGCGGGGACAGGCCCCTCAGCGCGCCGGAGGGGCTGCTCTGAAACAGAAAGGGGAGCCCGTGCCGGCTCCCCTTGTATGGATTGTCGTGGGGTGTTATGCGCTCAGTTGCCGCCCGGGCCGGGCGCCGGATCGGGCGCGCCGGGGGCGTCCGGAACGCCGGGCGCACCGGGCAACCCCAGTCCACGGCCGAAGCGGTGGAACATCCTTCCGGGACGGTCCTTGCCGAGTTTGAGCGCCCTGTCTTTCTGCTCCGCGCTCAGCACTGCGGCCGCCTCCACCCGCGCCTTGATCCGGGCCAGGACCAGTCCGGTCCTCAGCTCACCCAGGGCCCTGACCTTGGCCTCGACCTTGGGCATGTCCACCTGCTCCCCGTCCAGAAGGTCGTGCAATTCGAGTTCGCCCACGCGCAGGTCGGCGCGCAGCTTGGAGTCCTGGCGCACCATGTCCAGGCGCAGGGTTTTGAGCTTATCCACTTGTTCCTGGCTCAGCCCCAGGGCTTCCTTCTCGCGGATCAGGAAAGTCGGGCCCCTCCAGCCACCCAGACGGCCCAACCCGGCCTCTCCCTCTCCTCCCTCCCTCAGCATCTGCAGCATCTCCATCCGCTGCCCGAAACCCGTCCCACCCAGTCCCGGCCCGCCGCCGGGAATGGCCGCAATGTCCTGCTCCTGCGCCTGCACACCGCAAAAAAGTCCGAAAACCAGGCCCAAAGCCAGCACTACCGGTGCAATACGCATCGCCCACCTCCATCAGAGTTCACGCAAGCAGTTGTTGTCAGGCCTTGAAGATGCATCTTCTTGGATACATCCCTGAGACCACGCTCCGGCCTGTCGAGTTACATCCTATTTAATAGATGCGTGACAGTGGCCGGAGCGGCGTGGAGAGTGGAGACAACCAGTGAGGCGTCGGCAACGCGGGGACATCTCAGAGATGGCGGGCCAGACTGTCCAGCAGGCTTTGTATCTGAAGCTCTGCGTGAAGGGAGGAGACAGCCAGGCGGATCATGCCGTGGGCCGGCGAACCGGGATAAGTCATTAACGGGGCGACTATGCCGTCGTTTTCCAGCCCGGAGCAGATTTTCCTGAGCCGGGCGGCATCCTCCAGACAGACCGGGATGATGGGCACGGGCGTGGAATCCGCCTCCAGGCCCAGACCGCGCAGGCCGTCTTTCAGATAGGAAACATTGCGGCGCAGCTTCTCGAGCAGTTGGGGACGCTCGGCGGCCAGGCGCACCGCGGCCAGGGCCGCCCCCAGGATCGGCGCCGGAGGCGGAGTCGAGCAGACATAGGCCATCGAACGCTCGCGGACCGCCTCAATGAGCTGGTGCGAACCGTCGATACAGCCGCCGAAAGAGCCGAAAGCCTTGCTCAACGTGGCGCAGCGGTGCAGGCGCTCATCCCCGCTCAACCCGAAATACTCGGCCGTGCCGCGGCCGTTCTTTCCCAGCGCACCGAACGCGTGAGCATCATCCAGCAGGACCAGGGCCTCGGTCCCCTCCAGGCGCTCCAGCACCTCCGGCAGTGGGAAAATGGTCCCCATCAGCGGCGAGACCCCCTCGCCCACCACCAGCAGCCGTCCACCCGTGCGGGCCGGACGTTTCACCGCGGAGCGGAAACCCTCCAGGTCAGAAAGACTGAAAGTGTCGCAGGGCAGGCCGGTCAGGACCACCGCCTCCTTGACACTGCTGTGCGCATCCTCCTGCAGGAACACCCGGTCACCCTCGCGGGCGACCCCTCCGAGCAGCACGTTCATACCGAGGTAGCCGGAGGAGAAAATCACCGCCTCCTCCTCGGCCGAAAAAGCGGCCAGGGCCGATTCCAGCTCCAGGTGCAGCACATTGGTCCCGGAGGAGACCCGCGAGGCGGCCGAGCTGACACCGAAACGCTCGATGGCGGCCCGCGCACCGGCCATCACCTGCTCGCGCGAGGACATGCCCAGGTAATCCGATCCGCCGAAATACAGATACTTCTTCCCGTTCACCAGGATTTCCGGACCGACCGGACCCTGAAGCACTATGTTATCCAGCACCACTCCTCCGAAATCAGAAACGCGCAGATCCCTGCCGGACCATCTCAATTGTAGATCGTGAAAAGTACCTTTCAGAGCCGGGTTAGTCAATCAAAAACATCTTCCGGAATAATGAACTAATCCGGCAAACCAGCATAAACGTGACCTTAGGACGGAAAAAGAATGTTGCTCCGCGCCCCGGTCAGCGGTATCTTTGCGCGGTCCGGCCCGTTAAGTCCACCCGCAGCCACCGAAGAACTGTCGGAGGTGTCAGGATGTCCGAGACCGCCTTGATCCTGCCGCAAGACAGCCTGAGCCTCTGGACCCTGATCGTGCTGGCCGCGGCCGCGGCGATCTGGCTGGAGCAGAGCTACCGCTGGGGCACGCGGGTAAGCGGTCCGGTCCTGGCGCTCCTGGGTGGGCTGCTTCTTTCCAACACGCACGTCATACCCACCCGCAGCCCGGTCTACGATACGGTCTGGGACTACGTGGTCCCGCTTTCCATCCCGCTGCTGCTGTTCAAATGCGATATCCGCAAGATATGGAAAGAGACCGGCCGCCTGCTGGGCCTGTTCCACCTGAGCGCCCTGGGCACGATTGCCGGCGGCCTGGCGGCGGGCCTGGTTTTCAGCCGCTCGGTGGAATCCATCGCGGCGGTTTCTGGGATCATGACCGCCAGCTACATCGGCGGGAGCATCAATTTCCTGGCCTGTGTCTCGATTTTCAGACCGCCGGAAAATATCTCCAACGCCCTGATCGTGGCCGACAACCTGGTAATGGCCATGTATATCCTGGTCCTGCTGGCCTTGCCCGGCCTGACCTGGGCGATGCGCGCATTCGGCAGCCTGCCGGAGACAGAGCTGCGCGAAGAGGGACAGACCGGGGAGCAGGCCCAGGACTTCTGGCGCGCCCGTCCAGTCTCCCTGCTCGACATCGCCCGGAACCTGGCCCTGGCCTTTTTCATCGTGACCCTGGCCACAAAAATCAGCCAGGCGGTGGCCGCCTCCGGGATCGGCGAGCCGCTTCTCACCCTGCTGGGCAACCGTTTCCTGCTCTACACCACGTTGACCGTGCTCTTTGTCCTCGCGTTCCCGCGCCTGAGCGAAAACCTGCGCGGCACCCAGGAACTGGGCACATTTGCGATCTACCTGTTTTTCGTGCTGATCGGCGTGCCGGCCAGCGTGCGTGGAATCCTGACCGAGGCCCCGCTTCTGCTCGTGGTCTGCGCCCTGATGATCGCGGTAAACATGGCGGTCACTTTCGGACTGGGACGGCTGTTCGGGTTCAAGCTGCAGGAGATGATCCTGGCCTCGATCGCCAACATCGGCGGCCCGATGAACTCGGCCGCGGTGGCGATCTCCCGTAACTGGCCGCGGCTCATCATCCCCGCGTTCCTGATCGGAGTCTGGGGCTACGTGATCGGCACCTACTGCGGGGTTGCGGTGGGACGGTTGCTGGAGGCGCTCCTGCACTGAGAGAGGAAGGCCGCGACTGTCCGCTGTTTTCTTGACATCCCGCGATCCAATCACTTAGAATCAAGCGCCGGGCAGTCACCCGGACAGTCTACAAGCACACAGGAGGTATTGATGCCGGAACGTGATGAAACCCGAGGCGCCAACCCCATCCGGCGCGGGGCCTTCCTGCGGCGGATAGCCGCGGCCGCGGGAGCCTGCCCGCTGCTGGCCGCCGTGGCCGAGGCCGAGCAGTCGGGGTTCCGCCTGCTCGACCAGCCGAAGATCAAGCGCGATTTCGCCGACAAGCGCAGCTACAAGGTGCTGTTCGTGGCCCACTGCCTGTTGAACATGAACGCCCGCATGCACCAGTGCGCCAATTTCTGGCCCGACTCGGTCCATCCGATTGTCGCCTTCTGTATGGAGCACGGGATCGGCCTGGTGCAGATGGGCTGCCCGGAGACCATGACCATGGGCCTGGGCCGCGACAAGGATGACCCGCCGCAGGAATACCTGCGCCAGGCGCTGGAGATGGAGCCCTCGCGCAAGATTATGCGTCATCTCGCCGCGCAGACAGTCTACCAGATGAAAGAGTACCGTTTCCAGGGCTTCAAGGTGCTGGGCGTGATCGGCAGCGAGGGCAGCCCCTCCTGCGGCGTGACCACGACCCACGACCTGAAAAACGAGCCCGGTCAGGGGCAGGGGGTCTACATCGAGGAACTGCGCGCGCAGATGAAAGAGGCCGGCCTGGACATCCCGGTGCTGGGCAACCTGGACGGCGAGGAGGAGAAAACCCTGGCCTGGCTGAAGAGTGTGGACTCGGAGCATAAATAGTTTCCCTCCGCATGGGTGCTTTGGGGAAAATCCCCCCTGCCCCCCTTTACGAAAGGGGGGAATCCGCTAACCGGACAAATGGGCAAGCGCCTCCCCCTTTTTCAAAGGGGGACCGAGGGGGATTTAAAGGAGACCAATATGATTCCGTCTATGGGCAAAAAAATTAGAGAATACTCACCAGAAGAATTGGATTGGCTCGAAGAAATTCTGAAAGACTATTGGGATCGATCTCGTAATTTCGAGTCAGAAAGCATTGCCGATCTTGAAAAGCACATTTGGCTCGCTAATGGTGCAGCAGCAACTGTTTCTATAGGCTTTATTCAAGCAAGAACGACTATCTCTCTTTGGCAGTACTTTGGTCCTTGGTCGTTTATCTCCGGAATACTGATGTTAGTTGTTATGAAATATGCTTCAGCAACAAACGCATCGAGAGATCGAAATAGATATCAAAAAGCAGCATTAAAATTCTATAGCAACGAAGCAACAGACGATATATTCAATAGTATTCGCGACAATTTATTTAATTATCTAAAGAGTTCATATCTGATTCTTCAATGGGGAAGTGGAGTAGCGTTTATTGCGGGCTGTATATTCACTCTGATCGGAATCACAAACAAATAAGCTGAACCAATATGATTGCATTCACCGAAATCTTCGACCTCTCGGTCACCCTGGGCGCCGAGGCCCCGGTCTACCCCGGCGACCCGGCCTATGTGCGCGAGAAAGTCTACTCGCTGGAGGCGGGCGACTCGGTCACTGTGTCGAAGCTCACCCTCTGCGCCCACAGCGGCACGCACGTGGACCTTCCCTCCCACTATCTGCGGAGCTCACCGGGCATGGCCGAGATCCCGCCCGAGCGCTTCATCCTGCCCGCGCTGGTGGTCGAAAGCGACAACCCCAAAGCCGTGGAGCAGGAAGAACTGCTGGCCCTGCACCTGCCGGTGGAGCGCGCGGTGCTGTTCAAGACCGCCAACTCGGCCAGCGGGCTG
>JAJFUG010000162.1 GCA_021372515.1 bacterium | reverse complement strand
CCTCGCCCGAGACTGGAGGCTTCTCCCCGCGCTCCAGGGCGATCAGAAGGTCGGCCATGGGCCCGGCGAACGAGTCGGGGAACCAGACCTCCTCCCAGCGCGGGCTGTGCCAGGCGCCGCTGTCGGCCACCGTGGTCCAGTCCAGGGTGCTGGGGGCGTGGGCCGGGTAGCGCGGCCAGCCGATAGTGCCGCGTGCCATACCAAGTGTACCCTCCACGCGCCAGCGGATGTAGATGTCCCCGGCCGCACCCTCGCGGCAGGGCCCGGTCCAGACATCATCCCAGGCCGCGGCGCGCAGGCCGGATTTGTCATACTCCAGCGTGTACAGCGCGATCCCGTCCGTGTGGGCGAACTTGGTGCGCGGGTCGGTGCGCAGGCTGGCGAACACGCGGTCCGGGTCGCCGAACCAGTAGCGGAACGTGTCCAGGTGATGGATGCTCATGATCCGCAGCGTGCACCAGCCCTGGCGCGCCTGCCAGGGCATCCAGTGCGGGATGGCCCGCATCTCCACCGTGGCCAGCACCGGCTCGCCCAGGGCGCCGCGGCCCAGAAGGTCGCGGCAGGCGCGCACCGACTGGTCGAAACGCATGTTCTGGTTGACCGCCAGGGTGATCCCGGCCTCGCGGCAGAGGCTCACGATTCGGCGCGCCTCGGCCATATCCTTGCCCAGTGGTTTCTGGGCCAGGAGGCCCCGGATGTGCCCGGCCTGCCGGACCGCTTTCTCCACCACGGAGAGGGTCACATCCGGGGGCACGGCGATGTCGAGCACCTGGACCTCCTCGTCCGCCAGCAGGGAATCCAGGCTGGGGTGCACCCGGGCGATGCCGTGGCGCGCTGCGGCCTTTGCGCTCGCCTCGGCGTTGGGGTCGAATATCGCCACGGGGTTGAACCCGGCGGCCCGGTATGCGACCAGATGGCAGTCGCTCATGATGAAGCCCGCGCCCACGCAGCCGATAGGAGTCCCGCGGTCGGCGGGCAGGTCGGGACGGTATTTCAGGTCGTGACTCACCGCGCCTCCTGGGCCGGTTGTGGTTTCAGGCCGGGGCCTACTGCTGGGTGGCCATGTATTCGATGACCTTGCGCGCTTCGGTCAGGTGCCCGTTCGGGTTCATGTGGATCATGTCCCGGGCGAAAATGGTCTTCGGGTCGGCCTCGGTCTGCTCCTGGGTCCAGCCGAGCCAGCCGGTGCCCAGACGCTCGGGCAGAAGGCGCAGGCTGTCGCAGATGGCGTTAAAGGATTCGAGGTCCGCCCCGGAGTGCTCCGGGCAGTGCGGCGGCTCCATCAGCACCACCCGGCAGCCGATGGCCTTGAGACGACCGGTCATATCGGTGAAATTGAGTACGAACTGCTCCGGGCTGACCTTGGGCGTGGGGCTGTTGTCCCAGTGGCGGCTGTCGTTGCCGCCCAGGCTGACAAACACGATCTGCGGGCTTTTGGCGACAATGTCGGTGTCCATGCGGGCCAGGGCCTCGCCCGAGTCATCCCCGCCCACGCCGGCGTTGATCACCACGGCCTCGGGCTTGACCACCTTGAGCACGCCGCGCACGATCTCGGGGAACGGCGCCGCGGTGGACCAGTGGCGCTTGTCCATGTGCGAGTCGCCCAGGAACCCGATCCGGGTCCAGCTCATGCGTTCCAGGCCGGGCCGCAGCGGCTCGAACCAGGGCTCGGCCATCAGGCGCGCGGCCAGGGTGTCGGCGTTGACCTGACCGCTGAACTTGCCGCCCCAACTGTCGATCTTGACCAGGGGCATGACGAAGTCCTCGGGGGTCTTGGCGTAGGGGACCTCACCCACTTTTGCAGCGGCCTCTGCGCCCAGGGTTTCGGCATCCGGCACCCCGTCCAGGCCCAGGTCGCGGTAGGTCATCGGGCAGCCCAGGGCGACCACGAACGGCATCAGGTCCTGCAGCACGGTGCCGTCGCGATCGATCTCCATACACATCTGGAACACGGCCAGGTAGCCGTCAACGAGCTGCGGGTTCTTTGTCACCCGGCCCTTGAGGAGTCCGCCCAGCACGGCGGCCGGGTCATCCGGGCGCGGCTGGATTTTCTCCTTGTCCATCGCGGCCAGGAAAGCCTCGATCACGGGGGCGCACTCGCCGGTTCCCGTGGCGGCGTACCCGCTCACACACTCCGGGCTGGACTTGATCGCGGCCAGGAACAGGCTGTCGGCCGTGGCCTGGCTGCCGGTGAGCGTGGTCTTGGCGGCCATGGCGGCCTGCTCCATGCGCACGGCCTCCAGGCAGGCCGAGGCCAGGCGCTGGGCCCGGTCTTTCGTGCCGCCGGTGGAGCAGGCTGCGACCAGGATGGTAAGCAGGCTGAAAAGGACAGAAGTCTTGCGCATGATCGGGCCTCCGGTTCAAAGTACGCGGCGAAATTCAGTGAGTCATTTGCCCTCGGCCAGATAGTCGAGTATCCGGCGGGCCAGAAGAAGGTGCGCCTCCGGGCAGAAATGGATCATGTCCGGGGCGTACATACGGCGCGGCTCGTGCTGAGCGAAAAGGGCGGCCGTGTCCAGCCACTCGGCGCCCAGGCTGTCGCGCACCGCGGCCAGCCCCTGGTTCATCTGCGCCAGCACCGCGGCCTCCGGCGGCTGCATGTACGGGATGGTCGGGTAGGTCAGCAGAACCACCCGGCAGCCGATGGCCTTCAGCCGCGTGGTGATCTCGGCGATGTTCTGACGGTACTGCTCCGGGCTGACCGTGCTGTGGTCGCGGCCCCAGAACATGGCGTCATTGCCGCCGAACAGCACGAAGCACACATTGGGAGCTTTGTCTATCACATCGCTCTGGATACGGGCCAGGCCTTCGCGGCTGTCATCCCCGCCGATGCCGGCGTTGACCACCTTGAGCGCCGGGTTGACCGAGTCGCAGACCGCCTGGATCACGTTGGGATAGTGGGCGGGCGAGGACCAGTGACGGTTGTCGGTCTGGGAATCGCCGAAGAAAGCGACCGTGGCCGCGGGCAGGGCGGCAAGCTTGGGCCGCAGGCTGTCGAAGCCCGGCTGGGCCATGACCTGGGCGGCCAGGTCGCCGGCGTCTTTCTGCCTGCCGAAGCGCGAGCCGACATCATCCAGGCGGCGCATGGCGATGAAGAAATCGAAGGCCGTGGCGCCGAACGGCTGCGCCCCGCAGAGTTCGGACATCTTGCCGGCCAGCTCCATCAGGCGCAACGTGTCCGCACCGGCCAGCCCCAGGTCGCGGTAGGTGACCGGTATCCCTGCCGAGAGCATCAGCTCGATAGGCCGCAGGCGTGAGGCGATCTCGCGGGATTCGTCCATGTTGAGCATCAGCGTGGCCGCGTAGCCCTCCAGCAGGGGGCGGGCCATGTCGGTGACCTCGGGGGCGTCCCGCAGCACCTCCACCGCGGCCGCGGCGGCATCCAGGCTGTCGGGAGTCTGCAGCTCGCTGCGGTCGGTCAGCTCGATCAGCGAGTCGATCTCCGCGGTGCAGTCGCCGCTGCCGCTGTCGACCCAGATCCGCACACAGCCGTCGTCCAGCCGCTTCAGAAGGCTGTCCGCCAGCAGGGCCTCGCCCTCCAGGGCCCTGCCCTCAGCGGAGGCTTTCATCTCCAGCCGCATGACCTTGAGGGTCGCCTGACCCAGGTCCTGCGCCCGCGAGCGCGGTTGAAGCTCACCACCGCCGCAGGCCACCATAGCCAGGGCAAGAATCCCAGGCACAAACCATTTACTACGCATCATCCGTTTCCTCACATGGTATTTTTCGGGTGAAGACCGCCTTGGGGGTAATTCCGACATGACAATATCTGTATCACAAACAGGAATGAAAAGCCAACTTTTTCCTTAGTTCCGGTGGAGCAGCATCGACAGAGACTTATGCAGGGGCGCACCCGCGGGTGCGCCCCTGCATAAGCATAGAAGCACACGTCAATTCGGAAGCCGAACAAGACTCACGGCACCAACAGACCTCACTTGCCGGCCAGCCACACAAGCTCACAGTCATGCTGGCTGAAAGTCTCCACGTAGCCCCGGGCGCCGCAGGCGGCCCCGGCCACCAGGGACAGGCCGATAGAGGTGCAGAAAAGGACAAGCCTTTTGTTCGCTCTCATCTGTCAGCTCTCTCTTCAGTCCAGCAGGTCAATCAGCTTTAGCCGCGCCTTATCGTAGTCGTCCCCGTGCTCGGACCAGCTCACCGGGTCTTTCATGTCCGCCTCCAGGGATCTGGGCACCACGCCCTTGACTATCTGGAGCACTTTCTCGCGCCCGGCTTTCTGCTCGGCCAGCCACATAAGCTCGAAGTCCTGCTGTCCGCGGCGCATGTTCTTGAGCCGGATGGAGCCGAGGATGCGGTTCACGCCGCGGTCCTCCTCCTCGTAGAACGGGTTGCGTCCCGGATAGAACACGATCCCGTCGCCGTTGGCCCAGCTGTCCCCGCTGCCCATGAACGTGAGCGGATCGCTGAAAATGCGCTGGTGCAGATGGCCCTTGGGCCCCTGGTTGTTGTGGTCCCAGGTGGTTCCCTCCCAGAGGAACCAGGTGTTCACGCCGTGGATGTACTTGACCCAGCCGTTGACCCGCAGGTCCACGGCGTCCGCCTCGGTGATCACCGCGCCGTAGCGGGGACGGTTGCCGTTGTAGAACCAGTGGTCGCCGCCGCGGGCCTTGATCGCGGCCAGCTTGTTCAGGTCCACGCCGTTGTGGCCGGCCCAGATGTCGATATCCTTGTCCAGCTCCGGGGTGTAGCTGCGGGTGGTGAACACGGGCAGACGCTTGCCTGGTCCCGGGTTGTCGTGGACCCAGCCGGCGTGCTGCTTGATCCAGTCGAACTGCACGGGGCCGGGCTCATCGATCATGTACCAGAAATAGCGCACCCCGGGGGCGTTCTTCTCGAACCAGGTGACCCACTTGTCGCTCTCGGCGCGGGCGGACTGCTCGTTGTCGAAGACCCGTCCGGTGATGGAGCCGTAGATGCCCACGGTGAAAAGTTTTTCGCCCTGGCCCTGGCCGGGACCCTGGTAGCCGGCGGCCGGGGTGAACGCGCTGCCGTCCAGCCAGGGCTTGTAGCGGTCCATCAGGGCCTGGTCGAACGGCGAGCCGTGAGCCTCGGAGCAGCCAACCATGTCGATGCGGTGACGGTGGCACTCGAACTTGAGCATGCGCTCGGCCAGCGAGTCGGGCAGGCCGGGATAGTAGGAGGCGACCACCTTGGTGCTGCCGAAGAGCCAGATGTTCGAATGGTTCTCATCGGGCAGGAAATGCGGGCGCAGGTTGACTGTCACCGGGATTACCGCCACCTCCTGGCCGGCGGAGCGCACCCGGATGTTGCTCAGGTATTTCCCGGCGGGCCAGGACTTGTCGCGGGGCAGGTAGAGGTCGACCCAGAAACCCTGGTTCTGGCGCGCTGGCGTGGGGGTTTCCTCCAGCGTGTTCTGACGGCGGTGCACCTCGCGCCGGGCGCGCGGGATGTCGACCGGGAAGCCGCCGCGGCCCGGACGGGCCTCGGGCGGGACCAGGGCGTCGGGGATCCAGCCGGTCATGCGCTTGGGGGCGGAGGCCTCGGAGCCGTAGAACCACTGCGGCTTGGTGGGCTCACGGATCAGCAGGTAGTGCTGGCTGAACACCTCCAGGTATCCACCCGGGCCGTACTGCGCACCGGCGGAGCCGATCGCCTTGCCGCTGGCGCGCTCCACCGGCGGGTCGACACTCACCTCCACGGCCGGAGCGCCCAGGCTGTCGGCCTCCACGATCACCTGGAAACCCAGCACCTCGTTGTACAGGCCAGTCAGGCTGACCGACTTGCCGTCCCAGACACTGTTGGCCGCCCTGGACGGGTGGTCCTGGTCGTAGCGGAACACTTTCTCGCCGTCACCCACGGCCCAGACTTTCGTGACCCCAGCCGCGGCAGGCCGCGACAGGGCCAGGGCCAGGACGCAACATAACATCACCGATCCGATAGCACGCATGAGTCCTCTCCAGTCAGGGTTATGGTCTCGAACGCACTCAGATACCCTTGCGCCAGCCCTCATCCTCGAAACGGGCCAGTTGGAACACCAGCGAGCCATCCGGCTCCCCCGGCTGGGCGCAGGCCCAGCGCACGGGACGGCGCACGCCGCGGGTCTCGATCTCGGCGCGCAGCTTGAATTTCTGGCCCTCCAGGCCCTGTGGCAGGATGAAATTACACTGGCGCAGCTTGCCGGCCAACGGGTGCGCCGGGTCGAGGCTGCCGCCCAGGCACACCTTGCCGTCCAGGCTTTCCAGATAGACCCGCAGCGCGCCCGGCACTCCGGCCACGCCGTCATTGGCCAGAGCGACCACCACCTCGCTGGTGCCGTAGCGCTTGCGCTGCCAGACCCAGGAGGGACGAACGCGCCAGCCCATACGGCTCTGCAGCGCGGCGAACCCCTCCGGGTACTTTTCGTTGTAGCTGGCCAGGTTGTCGGACTCGGTCCAGAGCGACCAGTAGCCCGCGCCCAGGTCGAGCACGTGCTGGCAGGCGACCTCCATGCGGTTCACCCCGGCGGTGTCAGGCGGAAGGTCGCGGATGTCGTAGGTGCGGTCGTTGCCCTGCTCCATCACCACGGCCAGCCAGGGGGGACGGTTGGACAGGCGCTCCACCTGGATCGGCTCCTCGATCAGGTCGATGGAGTCGGAGCGCAGCCAGCAGCCCGCGCGCACGGCATGGTCGAGCACCTCGCGGTTGCCGGTTTTGCTGATGTCGGGCTGCGTGTTGACCACCAGGGGCAGGTGTTTCCAGGTGTCGAACTGGATCTGGGCCATGCTGAGCATGGTGCGCTCGGCGGTCATATAGTCGGGGAAGGGATTGGGAATGTCGCCGGTGTGGCCCTCGCCCCAGAACCCGTACATCATCAGGTCCATGAACTCCAGCAGCGGGTTGTTGTCGAACTCGGCCGCCAGCAGCTCGTTCAGCTCGCGGAAAGCTTTCTGGAAAGCCGGGTGGTCGTAGCGCGGCTCGCGGCAGTCGAAGCCCTCGCGCTCCTTGCCGCCGATGTTCACTATCGGGACTTCTTTCTGCAGGAAATCGGGCATGGAGAGCAGCTTGGGCTGGATGTTGGGGCTGGAGAGCTGGATGCGGAAGCCCACGCGCAGGCCGTACTGTTTGGCGGCGTCCAGGGTCAGCTTCCAGACCGGCGAGAATTCCAGCTTGCCCGGCTGTTTCTGGATGTCGCGCCAGTCGCAGCGGATGTAGAGGATATCGACGAAGGGCAGTGTGGCGAGCTTCTCCACGTGCCGCTCCAGGGTTTCCTCGCCCCGGCGGGCCTTGAGCGAGGGCCCGCCCTCCTCCCAGGTGTAGCCGACCAGGCCGAGGCCGAAATTGCGCACATGCCCCTTGGCCGGAGTCGAGTAGCCGATGTAGCGCCAGCCCTGGTCCTGGTCGATGGTAAAGGGCCCCTGGTTCAGACGGTCGGTGATCGCGGGGGCCGGCCCGAAATCGTAACCATCCCAGCGGTGGTCCGGGATATCGGCCCGGGCCGGGGCGCCGCTCAGCCCGGCCGCGGCCAGGGACAGCCCCGTGGCCTTGAGGAAACTGCGTCTTCCGAGCATGGGTCTCTCTCCTTGTATGTTGTCAGCGGTTCCGGCCGCAGCCGGAACGATGAGACGCACTCACTCCACGTAGGCCCCGGCGGGCAGGATATAGTGCACGGGCCAGTCCTCGGAGCCGGTTTCCACCAGGCGCGACCAGTTCATCTCCTCGGCATCCGGGGAGCGGCTGTACTCCAGGCCCGGGACAACCGAGGCGGCCGAACGCGCCAGAAGGTCGGCCTTGCCGGCCCCGGTCACACTCAGGCTGCCCTCGCCCAGGGCCTCCCGGGCGAACTTGGAAACGATCTCGATGTCCTCGACCAGCTGCAGGAAATAGGGCCGTCCGGTGAGAAGCGAGTTGGCGATGTAGTTTATCAGCACACCGGACTGGGGGCTGAAATACTGCTGCTCCAGCGGCACGCCGGCCAGGCGCGGGTCGTCCACGCTGGTCACCTGATAGTCCAGGCGGTTTTCGCCCAGGCCGCGGAAATCGAAACTGATCAGGTCCACGCCCTGTTCGAGCCGGCCCTTGAGCTGGGGCCACTCGGTGCTTTTCACCTTGCCGTCCAGGCTGAACCAGAGCCGGGCGGTGCCGGATGACTTGTCGGTGTGGAAATGCAGCAGCGGTATCTGAAGCCCGCCGCTGTGGGTCAGGGCATAGCGGTCCACCGTGTAGCCGTCCACCCGGCCGCTGCCGACTTTCTGCCAGAGGATGCTTTTCTCCGGCCGGCTGCCGTCCTCCGGCAGCACGCTCCAGCTCTCAATGGCCGGGCGCAGGGGGCTGCGGTAGAGGCTGTCCAGGCTGACCTTGCCGTTTTCGCGGCGCCCGGCCCAGTAGCGGCGCAGGCTCTCCATAAACGACACGCCGTCCGGATACTCCAGCCGCACCTGGCCACTCGAGGTGGACCAGAGGTCACGCTCGGGCAGGACCGCGGTGGAGTCGAGGCCCCAGCGGGGGGCCAGGCCGTTCTGGAGGTCCAGGAAAGCGAAAGCTTTCTCCTGGTTCTCGCTGGAATAGCCGTGGGGATGGTAGCCCTCGTTGAGCTGGATGTCCTGCGCCCGGCCGAAGCGCCGCCAGAGCGGCTCCACCTGGCGGAACGCCATGCGCCCGCCCTCGATGGGGAAAAAGTCGAGCAGGGCCAGGTTAACCGCCAGCGGGCGCGGCCAGGCCAGGACCAGCAGCCCGGCGTGGTCGATGCCCTCGGAGAGCATGCCGGACAGGTCCTGCTCCGGGTCGTTGTCCGGGTCGGAGTAGATGCGGTTGGCCATGCGCATGGGCAGGCTGCTGATGTAGCAGGAGGGCATCACCACACTGTTGCGCTCATCCAGCGCCCCCAGGAAAGCGGTCTGGAAGCCGCCGCCGCTGTTGCCGGTAATCGCGATGCTCTTGGGGTCCACCTCGGGCCGGGTGAGCAGGTAGTCGTGCGCCCGGATGCCGTCCCACACCTCCCAGCGCGCCAGATTGGTCCCGGCCAGGTAGGCCAGGTCGCCCATTATGGCGTGCTCGCCGCAGACACGGTTGTAGCGGCTTTCGCCCGCGGCAGGGTCCCAGAACTGGCTGCGCTCGCCCTGGCCGACCGGGTCCCAGGTGAGGACCACATAGCCACGGCGGGCCAGGCGGCCGCAAATCCGCTGGTAGCCGGGATGGGCCTTGCCGTTGAACGAGTGCCCGCAGGGCAGGAGCACGGCCGGGGAAGGTGTCGTGGCGCCATCCGGGATGTACAGATTGGCCGTGACATGGAATCCCGGCAGGCTCTCGAAAATGACCTTGTCGATCCGGTAGCCCTCCTCCTGCAGGGTGCCGGTAACCTGGGCGTTGAGGGGGGTCTTGTCGGCGGGCAGGCCGCCCAGGCAGCTAAGCAGACGGCTGCGCAACTCGCCCTGGTACTGGCGCAGCTCCTCGGCCGAGCCGATTGATTCCAGGCGCTGCACGCGGGCGTGGTCCTGGCGCCAGGCAGTGTCGAGTTGGTAGCGCAACAGGGGGGTGACCCGCATCCCGGGCGCCACCTGCCGCGTGTAGACCCGGAAAGCCTCCTGCAGAGGGTCCTGGGCCGCGGCGACAGAGGCCAGGGCCAGAAGGCAGAGACAGCAGACAAGGGCTTCGATTCGCATAAGACCGGCCTCCATTGAGGGAGACAGCGACAGGAAAATGGTTGACGGGGATCAGGCCGCCGCCGGGCAGCCGGGACTGTTGGGCGCCGTGAGGGACTCTGACGGCGGGAGGACGCCGGGCCTTGAACTGGCTGTCAGCCGCGGCTGGAGATTGGTTTTTTTTATGGATTTTTGCGCCGGAACTTTCCGTCTTTTCAAGAAGGACCTCGGGCAGGCGGCTGGAATTCATTCGAAAAGGCCCGGACCGTCAACCCCGGCGGGAAGCGCTCCAGCGGGGTTTCTCTCCGGCCGGCGGGCATCGCAGGGGGGGGCGTGAGATAAACTTATTATACACCCGGCGATTTTCTTACGCAAACAAAATGCGCGCTTTCCCGGCGGTCAAACCGAAGCTCCCGGCCCCGCGGATTCCGGGACCGGGAGCTTCAATGGCTTGCCTGGCTGCGGCAGGACGGAACCCCGGCTCAGGACAGGCGGTAGCTGCGGAAGATATCGTGCAGCACCAGGGCCTGCGCCCCGTGGAAAGTGGGGCTTGGCAGGTTGCTGGGCAGGATAAGCAGCTCGATGGGCTTGACCCGGACATAGGTCTGACGCTCGACCTGTCGGATCAGCTCGGGACCGCAGATGTCCCAGACTTTCACCATCCGCCCGGAGACCAGGAATTTCTCGGGTCCCAGGCCGCAGTTGATGTTGGCGATGCCCACGCCCAGGTAGCGCGCGGTTTCCTGCAGCGCCCGGATGGCGTACTTGTCGCCCTGGCGCGCCAGGGCGATCACTTTTTCCATCTGGGCCTCGATCTCGTGCACCCTTCCGGTCCAGGGCTTGCCGCTGTACTCGCCGTAGCGCTTTACCGCCCCGAGGTCGGAGGCGTTGTCCTCCCAGGTGTTGTCCTGGTTGATCTCCTCCCAGCGGCCGTCCATCTTGATCAGTGACTGGCCGAAATGCCCGTCCAGGCTATAGGCGCCGTGATAGACCGAGTGGTCGATCACCAGGCCCACGCCGATGCCCTCGCAGACATGGATGAACACGAAGCTGGAAGCGTCCTGGGCCTCCGGTGCGAACCAGAGCGCGCCCAGGGCGGCCGCCTTGCCATCGTTGTCGGCGTACACCGGGCATTTGACATGCTCGGCGATCAGCTTGCGCACCGGAAGGTTCTGCCAGTGATGGGTACGGTCCAGGTAGATCAGGGCGTCCTTGTGGCTGGCCATCGAGGGCGCGGACACCCCCACTCCGGCCAGCGGAATGCCCACCTCCTCCGCCATCCGGGCGATGATCTGGCCCAGCTCGGAGAAAAAGGCCTCGCCGCGGTCGTTGCCCTGGCTGGTTTGCACTTCGACGCTTTTCAGGACGTTACAGCCCAGGTCGCACACCGCGACCGTGGTCTTCACGTGCCGGACATCGATCACCCCGACAGCCCGGCTTTTTTCCTTGAGCCGCAGGATGATCGGCTTGCGGCCGATGGCGCTCTCGCCGAAGCTGTCCTCGTAGACCAGATCGTCCGAGATCAGCTCGTTGACTATGCTCGAAATGGTGGATTTTTTCAGCCCCGTGATCTTGGAAATCTCCACCCGCGAGATCGGAGCTTTCTCCCGGATGATGTTCAGAACATTGGCCCGGTTGATCAGGCGCATGATCTTGTGATCGGCGGGGACCACATTGCGGAAATCGAATCTCATAGACAACGCTCCGGAAAGATGCAAAAATACTGAGGCGGGGCAAGCGGCTCGGATCCGGCTGTCCGGACAGGGGAAAGGCCCGCGGGCCTGAGTCCGGCGACCGGACCGGAACAAACATTGGTTTGCATGATGAACCAATATATCTTGCCACACATTTTATGGCAACAATCTTTTTTGACTCTATTTTCCGAGCAGACCGATCAGGCGCAGACGGGCTTTCTCGTAGTCCTCACCGCTCTCGGTCCAGGGCACGTGGCCCTTGTCCGGCACGGTGTCGAAGGCCTGGGGCACGATGGAGCGTACAACCTCCAGCACTTTGGCGCGCCCGACTTTCCGCTCGGCCAGCCACATCAGCTCGTAGTCCTGCTGCCCGCGGCGTATATTCTTGTAGCGGATGGAGGTGAGCACCTCATCCAGCCCACAGTCCTCATCCGGGTAGAACGGCATGCGTCCCGGATACAGCAGCACCCCGTCCCCGTTGCCGTAGTCCCACCACCAGTTGATGTAGGTCACGGGGTTGGAGAACACCCGCTGGTGGAGATGACCTTTCGGGCCGCTGGCGTTGTGCGTCCAGTGGGTGCTTTCCCAGACGAACCAGGTGTTGATCCCGTAGAGGTACTTGATCCAGGCGTTGACCCGCAGGTCGGCGCTTTCGCATTCGAGCATGGTGTGGCCCCAGTGCGGGCGGTTGCCGTTGTAGAACCAGTACTGCTTGCCCGCGGCATGCAGCGAATCGAGCTTGGCGGTCTGGACCGCGCCGGCCCAGATGTCGATGGCGTCCTTGATCTCGGGGGTGTACTCGCGGGTGAGGAACACGGGCAGCTTATTACCCGGGCCCGGGTTGTTGTGTATCCAGCCCGCGATGCTGTCGATCCAGTAGAACTGGCTCGGGCCGGGCTCATCGATGATGTAGTAGAAATACTCCACCGCGGGGGCGTGCC
Organism: bacterium; assembly: GCA_021372515.1. Taxonomy (NCBI): domain Bacteria; species bacterium. Next base: position 4,204 of record JAJFUG010000162.1, on the reverse strand, counting down.
GGCGGAACCACTCGACCCAGAGGTCGCTCTGGCGCTGGACCGAGGCCTTGTTCTCGCGGTCCAGCACGTCCTCGCCGTACATGCCGATGGGGAACAGCTTTTCGCCCTGGCCCTCGCCCGGACCCTGGTAGCCCTGGGCCGGAGTGAACGCGCTGCCGTCCAGCCAGGGACGGTAGGCCTCGAGCATTTTCTCGTCGTAAGCGCTCTTGTTCGGCTCGGCCCCGCCCACCATGTCGATCCGGTGACGGTGGGCCTGGAACTTGAGTATCCGGGTCAACTGGGCCTGGCTCGTTCCGGGAAAATATTCGCTTATGTCGCTGTTGAAGACCCAGGCGTTGGAGTGGTTCTCATCCGGCAGGTAGTGCGGCAGCAGGTTCACCTCCAGGGGCAGGCTGGCCACGGTCTTCCCGCCGGACAGCACTTTGACTGTCCCGCGGTAGAGGCCGGCCGGCCAGCTCTTGTCCCGCGGCAGGTAGAGGTCGATCCAGAAACCCTGGTTCTGCACCAGGGGCGTGGGGACCACGGTCTCCTCGTGGTCGCGCAGCACCTGGCGGCTGGCCCGCGGGATATCGAGCGGCTGGCCGCCGCGTCCGGCCCGTGCGCCGCGCGGGATCAGGGCGTCCGGTATCCAGCCCTCCATGCGCGGGGGCAGGCAGGCATCGCCCGGCGCGCCCAGCCAGTTGCTCTTTTTCTTCTGCTCGGTCTGCTGCTGCACCTGGATGTAGTGCTCGGCCAGGACCTCGAAACTGCCCCCTGGGCCGTAATCGGCCGGCTGGTCCAGCCCGATGGCCTTCCCCCCGGCCGCACTCATCGGCGGGGTGACTGTCACCTCCACGGCCTGGGCGCCCAGGCTGTCGGCCTCCACGATCACCTGGAAGCCCAGCACCTCGTTATACAGGCCGGTCAGGTGGATGGCCTTGCCGTCCCAGACCGTGCTGCCTCCGCGGCAAGGGTGGTTCTCCTGGTAGCGGAAAACTTTCTCCGAGCCGCCCGCCACCCAGACCCCGCTGACCGCGGCGCTCAGCGGATTGACCTGCGAGATCGCCGCAACAGCCAGCAGCGCTGCGACGGTTGTTATCTTCCGGCTAGGCCTGTTCAACTTGTCCTCCGGGATCGTTTTCGGCTGGCCTGCCCCCAGGAAAGTGTCCGGGTGCTGCCAGCCTGACTGCTGTGGGAAGTCTGCGGCGGTGCGTCGGATTGCAGGACTGAGCGCTGCAAAGAAGCCACCGTCTGAAGAGTGTTTGCTCGATAGCCTGTGCCAGCCGCAAGTTGGTTTTTCTGCGTTTTAACGGCAAAATCGCCGATGGCGTTAAAACCGTTTCGCGGTCTTGTGTCCAGCCCGCAAATGAAGAAATTGGGCGATTTTAAAAAATATAGTCCATCTGCCGTAATGAGCAAGATATTTTCTTTTGCCGGCTATCATTTTACTGTTGAACCGATTAGACCGGGATGTTAGACTTGAGAAACTTCCGGGGTGGCCTGAGGCGGAAAACCCTCCGCAGGACAGGTGCAGCCCGACCGGAAACTGGAAAATGGAGGAGTCGATGCCGGGTAAAATCCGCCACCTGAGCCAGGCGCTGCTCATTATGGCCGTATTCTGCGCTCCACTCGCGGCGCGCACGCTCTACCTGGCGCCGGGGGGCGACGACAGCGCGCCGTTTGCCGACGGGGCGGTGTTCGCCAGTATCTTCCGCGCCCTCGATTCCCTGGCCGCGGGCGATACGCTTATCGTGCGCAAGGGAACCTACCGGGGGGGCCTGATCGCCACGCTCCAGGGCACGGCCGAGAAGCCGATTCTCATCCGTGGCGAGGGCGCCGCTACAGTGCTCGACTCCAGCCGCAACAAGCTGGATGCCCTGCGCCTGGACCACAGCTCGTATGTCACGGTCGAGAACATGAGTTTCCTGCACGGCAACCGGGCCGGCCTCTGCCTGATCAACTGCAACCACATCACTGTCACCGGCTGCCGCATGGGCGATAACGGCAAGTGGGGCATCCTGACCGGCTTTGTCGACGATTTCCGCGCCGAGGGCAACGAGTGCTGGGGCTCCAGGGACGAGCACGGCATCTATCACAGCAACTCCGGCGACCGCTTTGTCATCCGCGGCAACTACATCCACGACAACTCCGGCAACGGCATCCACCTGAACGGCGACCCGGAGATGGGCGGCGACGGGGTGATGAACTTCGGGCTGGTCGAGAACAACATCATCACCCGCAACGGCAACGCTGGCGGCGCCGGGATCAACATGACCCATGTCCACGACATGCTGGTGCGCAACAACCTGATCTGGAACAATTTCGCCGGCGGGTTCACGGTCTACCAGGACAACGGCGGCGACGAGCAGAGCTCGCAGCGGGTGCTGATCACCGGCAACACGGTCTGGTTCCGCAGCAACGACCGCAACGTGGTCAATATCGCCGCCACCAGCCGCAAGGTGGTGGTGGCTGGCAATATCCTGGTGGCCGCCTCGCGCTCCGCCACGCTGCAGGTCGATTCCGACCACCTGAGCACGATCCTCAGCGACTGGAATGTCCACTGGAGCGCCGACACGACCACCCTGGTCTCGGTCAAGGACCGCTCCGAGAAGCTGTCGGCCTGGGTGCGCGCCACGGGCAACGACACGCACTCGAAGATCGCCGACCCGCTGTTCGTACGGCCCGACTCGGGGAATTTCAACCTGGAGGCCGCATCGCCAGCTTTGGATGCCGGTGTGCCGCGCGACAGCCTGCGCGCCATGCTGGTCCGCCTGGAGGGCTGCGAATGGATGCTGGCGCAGCTCGATTCCCTTCCGGAGGAGGATATCCGCGGCACCTGGCGGCCGGTGGGCGCCGGTCCGGATGCCGGAGCCTACGAGATGGGATTCAGTGACAGCCAGCGCTTCGATCTGGACGGCAACGGGCTGATCGGGCGCGCGGACACCCCGGCCCTGGTCCGTCTGATCGGCCGCGACCCTGCCGACCGGCGCTGCGATTTCAACGCCGACGGCCGGGTGGATATTCTGGACGCGCTCGACTTTCTGTTGGCCCTGGCCGCGCGCTGAGCGCGGCGGGCCGTAACCCTGTACCCTTTCCTGCCGGAGGGACCAATGTCCACTGTTCAACTGCTGCGCGCCGCGCGTCTTGCCCTGGGCAGTGCTTTACTGGTCCTCATGGGCGCAGCCGCGCCTCTGGCCGCACGCACGATGTACCTGTCGCCGGCCGGGGATGACGCCGCGGCCGCGGCGGATGGGGCCGAGTTCCGCACCCTGGCCGTGGCCGTGTCGCGCCTTTCGGTCGGGGACACCCTGATCGTGCGCGAGGGGGTCTACGCCGGCGGGGTGACACTGAGCCTCAAGAGCGTGCCGGGTGCGCCCACGGTGATCCGCGGCCAGAGCCTGGGGGCGATTGTCCAGGGCAGTGTCGCCGAGATGCCGGATGCTTTCCGCGTGCAGGACTGCTCACAGGTGCGGCTGGAGGGTCTCACTTTCCGCGCCGCCGCGCGCGCCGGGCTGGCCGTGCGCTTTTCCGACCATGTCACGGTGACCGGCTGCCTCTGCGCGGATAACCAAGTATGGGGCATATTCACCAGCTTCGCCGATGACATCGTGTTCGAGAAGAACGAGTGCTGCCGCTCCAAGGAGCAGCACGGCATCTACCACAGCAACTCGGGCGACCGTTTCGTCATCCGCGGCAACCTGGTCCACGACAACGCCGGCAACGGCCTGCACATGAACGGCGACCCGGAAATCGCGGGCGGCGACGGAGTGCTGAACAACGGTCTGGTGGAGGACAACATAATCTACGGCAACGGCCAGGCCGGGGGCGCCGGGATCAACATGACCCACGTGCACGACGTGATCGTGCGCAATAATCTGGTCTACAACAACTACGCCGCCGGGATCACGATCTACCAGGACACCGGCACGTTCGAGCAGGGCTCCAAGCGCGTGCTGGTCATGGGCAACACGGTGATATTCCGTCACGGCCAGGGCCGGGCCTGTATCAACGTGCAGACCACCAGCGAGAAAGTGCTGATCGCGGGCAATATCTTCGTCACCGGCGACCAGCGCGGCACCCTTCAGATGGACACCGAGCACCTGGAAAGCGTCATCTGCGACCACAACCTGCACTGGGGCTCGGATGAGAGCGACCTGGTCACGCGCAACGACAACCGGATCAGCCTGGCCGCCTGGCGCACTTTGAGCGGCAACGACAAGAATTC
>JAJFUG010000161.1 GCA_021372515.1 bacterium | reverse complement strand
AGCCGCTGGCCACCGGGTTCCCGGACTCGGCGTTCACCGGCGCGGCCCTGGTGGTGATGCAGCGCGCTGCGGACCGCGCCCGCCTGGGCGAAAAGGCCATCCGGGCCGGGCTGCAGTACCTTTCCGGTGCTGGTGCGGGCCACGAGCCTCTTCTGGTGCCGGTGCTGCAGCGCAGCGCCTCGCTCCTGGCCGAGGCCGGGCGGGCCGAGGAGGCCTGGGGCCTGGTCAGGCGCATCCAGGAAGTCACGGGCAAGAGCCTCTACGAGCTGGACCTCAACACACAGATGCTGGCAATCGGCTGCCTGAGCAGGATCGGGCAGCCCGATTCGGCCCTGCGCCTGGTCGAGGAGCTGCGCCGCGGCTCCGGCGAGCAGGTGCTGCGCTCGCCCAGGATGCGGTTCCTGCTGGGACAGGCCTGCCTGAGCCGGGGCGACCTGAGCGGGGCCGACACGCTGCTGGCCTCCCTGGTTTCCGGTGGCTCCACGCTGGAGGGCGAGGGTGTGAGCCGAGACAGCGTGCTGGCCCTGCTGCTGGAGCTTGACCGTCGGCGGGGACGGGACAGCCAGTTCCTGGGCCACGCCCTGGAACGTCTGCGTCTGATGAACGATCCCGCGGCGGCCCTGGCCCTGCTGGGACGGATGCAGGCCGTGGCCGTAAGCTCCGGCTCCGGCTGGAACAGCCTGACCCAGGCGGTGGAGCTTTTCGGGCGGCGTTTCTCAGCCACGCCGCAGTGGGCCGAGGCCCGTCTGATCGGCGCCGTGGCCGGCGCAGCCGCTGGGGACAGGCGCGCAGCGCTGGGCGCCCTCGATGACCTTCAGCGCGGGACAACCGACAGCCTGCTCACGGCCCGGATCGGTCTGGCCGCCTGCGCCCTCTACCTGTCCCTGGGCGACACCCTGCGCGCCGAGGCCCAGTTGCGCGACTGCCTTCTCCCCGGGGCCGACCCGCTGAACGTGGCCGACAGCCTGCTGACGGTCTATGCCGCGATCTGCCGAGGCCGGGGGGATTTTACCCGGGAGCGCGACCTGCTGCGGCGCCTGTGCGACAGTTACCCGGCCAGCCGCTACTGGGAGGGCGCCTCGCAGCGCCTGGAGGAGTTGGCCCGTTTCGATCTGACCGACCCGGCGCTGGCGGCCGGCGAGCTGCTGGACCTGTTCGAGTCGGGCAAGGGCAACGTTCAGCCGCAGCGCCTGGCCGAGATCGCCGGACGCCGTCTGGGCGACTACGACCGGGCAGCCTCGATCCTGCGCGCGGCCGGTTCGCTTTCGCCCTCCGACCGGGCGCGCCTGGCCGAGTACCTCTACCTGGCTGCTCTGCGTGCGCGGGCGCGCGGCGAGGGCAACGCGGCCGAGAAGATGACACAGGCCTGGCGCGAGCTGGGACGCCTTTTGACCGAGAACGCCGATTTCCCGGGCCGGGAGACGGCGGTGGAGTTGTATCTCAATATCTACCGCTCCTACGCCGCAACTTTTGGCGCCTCCGAAGTCCGCGCCGCCGAGGCTTTCCTGCGTGGCGAGCTGGGCCGCCTGAAACCCGGCGCCCCGCGCACCGCGCTGCTGATCTGGCTGGGCGAAAGCTGCCTGGCCGCCTCGGGCGGTGAGATGACCAACCTTTCCATGGCCCGCTCCGATTCGGCGCGGGCGTTCCTGGCGCAGGCCCTTGCCGCTGGCGGCAGCGCCGAACAGGCCGGGCGTGCCTGCCTGGACCTGGCCCGCGCCCTGGAGAGCGCCGGGTTCGCCGGCGCCCTGGATAGCGCGGCCCATCTCTACGGCGCCCTGACCGACCGCGCCTCCGGCAGCCGCTGGTCCGCCCTGGCCGGCCTGCGCCTGGCTTCGATCCACCTGGAGCAGGAGCGTTTCTCGGTGGCCTACGCCGCGGCGCGCGCCTGGGCGGACCGCCACCCCTACGCCGCCGACAGCCCGCAGAGCCGGGCTGTCCTGGCCGAGGCGGCCTACCATACCGGGCGCAACGCGCTGGCCGCGGTATTGTTCGGCCGGATGGAGCGGGACAGCCTTCCGCGCGAGGACCGCATGCGTTTCGACTGCTACCGGATCCGCGCCCTGGCCGGAATGGGGGAATACGCGTCCGCCTGCGCCCTGCTGGTCCGGTACATGGGGGCGTCCGCCTCGCCCGAGGAACGCCAGGCCGGCTGCGTGGCCGCGGTGGACCTGTTCCTGGAAGCCGGCGACAGCCGCCAGGCCCTGCAGTACCTGGCCCAGTTGCCGGAGCAGGGCGATTACTACGCCCTGGCGCGGGTACGCTGGCTGATCTGGTCGTTGAGTCAGGGCACGGACCCGGAAAAGGTGCGCAAGGAGCTGGAGCGCTACCGCAAGGCGGCCTGGAACCCGTTCTACAAGGTCGACCCGGCGCTGCTGGCCAGCCGTGGGATCATGCAGGCCTACATGGCCCAGAACAAGCCGGACAAGGTCTCCGAGACGCGGAACGATTTCAGGCGTAATTTTCCGGAGAGCCGGGGCGGGCTGGCCGAGATGATGCTGGATGAGATCGAGTACCTGCTGACAGCGGGCCTGACCGACCAGGCCGCCTCACTGAACGATGACCTGCGCATGCTGTTCGGGGATGTCTGGCCCGAGGACCGGGCAGTCTGGGTGAGCGCATGTCTGGCCCGCGCGCAGGGCAATACCTCCGCCTATTCGGCCGCCTTGGAGCGGCTGGCGCGGGATTTCAACTGGAGCCCCTGGGCCGTGGAGGCCAAGCGGAGGATGATCGAGCTGTACGTTTCGGCCGGGCAGGTGGACAAGGCCCGTGGCCTGTTGGCCTCTCTGCCGCCCGAGTCGGCCAGCGAGACGCAACTGGCCGGCATGCGGGGACAGATCCTGGGCGGGGCCGGCGACTGGACCGCAGCGCAGAGCCAGTTCGCCGCGCGCTGGGCGGCGCTTCCTCCCTCGTCCGAGAGCGGGCAGGCGGTTCTGGACTGGGCCGGGGCGGAGCTCAAGGCCGGACGCAAGGCGGCGGCGCGTGAGATGCTCTCGGCCCTCTGGAGTGGCAGCCCCGAGACCGTGGCCGAGGCGCGTTTCCTGCTGGTCTCGCTCTATCGCAGCGACAAGCAGGACGCTGCGGCGCTGGAGGCGATGGACGGCCTGGGAGAGGCCTATCCGGAGCGCACCGAGATCGTGCTGAAAGCCATGTACCAGAAAGGATTGATCCAGGAGGGCCTGGGCCAGCGCGAGGCGGCGGTCGCCACCTACCGTCAGCTCGAAACCCTGGCCACCGACCGCAGCGACTGGGTCCGCAGCGCCAGGGAACGTCTGCGCGCCCTGTCAGGCGCGGCGCAGCCCTGAGAGCGGTTGATTCGAAAAATTCCTCGCGGCCCTGCTGCGGGGTGAAACCTTCCAAATACAGCGTAGGGGCGGGTTTTAAACCCGCCCCTTCTTTTTTATACCTCAGGGTTATGTCAGTGGGCAGTTCGTTGCCGCGTGCTGTGGTGGGTTCAGTCGAAGATGCAGGCTTTGTCGACAAAGGCCGCCGGGCTGAGCGTGAGGTCCTCGATGTCGGCCAGCGCCTCTATCGCCCGGTCGCGGGTCGCCTCGTCATCGAACAGCCCGTAGATACCGCTGCCGCTGCCCGAGAGCAGGGCCACGCGCGCCCCGGCCTCGAACAGACTGTGTTTCAGCTCGCGCAACTCGGGATGGTGCGCAAACACCACCGGCTCGAAATCGTTCACCAGGCTCCCCACCGGTCCGTGCGGGCCAGTCAGCTCCATCCAGTCCAGCGGTCCCCCGTTCACGTCCATGATCTCGGTCGAATGGCCCTCGGCCTGGCTGATATCCAGCGCCCGGTAGGCCCAGGAGGTCGAGATCGAGAACCCCGGCATGGCCAGCAGCACAGGGGTGGCGCCGCTCACCGGCAAGTGCAGCATCCGCTCGCCGATCCCCCAGGCCAGGGCGCGCCCGCCCGACAGCAGGAACGGCACATCCGCACCCAGCGAGGCGGCCAGCGCATAGCGGGTGGAATCGCCGCCCGGCAGGTCGCCGAACAGGCGCTCGCAGGCCAGGATCGTCCCGGCCGCGTCCGCGCTGCCCCCGCCCAGACCGGCCCCGGCCGGAATGCCTTTCCCGATGTGAATCTCCACCCCCCGATCCCTTACCCCCAGCATCTCCAGGCAGACCGAGGCCGCCCGGTAGGCCAGGTTCTCGGGGCCTTCCGGGATGGAGGGGTCGCTGCAGGTGACCCGGACCTCGCCCTCGACCGGGCGGATACTCAGGCGGTCGCAGAGCGAGATGTTCTGGAAAATGGTCTCAATGGAATGATATCCGCCCTCGATCCGGCCGAGGATGCGCAACGACAGGTTGATCTTGGCGAAGACTCTGAGCGTCAGTTCCTGCTGGTCTGAATTGGACATCATCGTTCTCCTCGGCCGCCCTGGCGGCCGAACTTGGACGGACAGGTCATTCGGAGGCGTCTGCCGCCGGCAGGGGTCCGGTTTCGGTCGGCTCGGCTGAGGTTTCGGCGGTCTGCTCTGCGCTCTGACGGATCTGGCTGAGGGAGAGGCCCTCGCGCGACATCAGGGCCAGGCCCACCGCGGTCAACGGCAGCATCATCAGAAGGTGCATTACAACCGCGAACCCGATGGCCTCGCTCTTGGGCACGCCGTAAATATCACTCAGGGAATAGATTATCGCCGTGTGGAGTGGACCGATAAAGGCCGGGGCCGAGGGCAGGGCCACCCCCAGGCCGACCAGCCCGAGGGTCAGAAACGGCGCGGTCCAAGGCAGGCTGTCGAACGAGAAGCCCTGGAAAGCCATGTAGTAGCTGAAAACCACCAGGCCCCAGTGGAACACGCTCAGGGTCGCGACCTTGAGCATCGCCCCGCCGTCTTTGAGCATCCGGAGGCCGTCGGTGAATGTGTGCAGAAGGTGGTCGAGCTTGGCGAAAGCCTGGGCGGACATGAACCGTCGCGCCGGAACGGCGATGACTGTCTGGGCCAGGTGTGGCTTGAACCGTAGCAGGAGCATGATGCCCAGGGCGCCGAAAAAGGCCGCGGTCATACCCAGGCCGATCTTGCGCATCACTCCCGGCAGCCCGGGGATAAACAGCAGCGGCACGATCAGGCAGAGCAGCATGCACAGGGTGTCGAACAGGCGTTCCACCACCAGGCTGCCGATCACGTAGCTGAGCGGGGCGCGGCTCTTGCGCCGCGCCATCCAGGCCCGCACCATCTCGCCGATCCTTAAGGGGAGGATGTTGTTGGTCATGAAACCGATCAGGTTGGCCACTGTCAGGCCGCCCACCGTGGCTTTGTGCTCGGGCCGGAACAGGTAGGTCCAGCGCCAGGAACGCACCCACATCACGGCCAGGCAGAGGCAAGTGAACACCGACAGGGGGATGATCCGCACCCGGCCGTGACTGAATATCTGCATGGCCTGGTTGTAATCCACGTTGCGGAAAGCGAACCAGAGACAGGTGAGGCTGATAGCGAGAGCCAGGGCGATTTTCAGGAAATTCTTCATCTCTGGCGGCTTTCTCCGGGTTTGAGTTTGTCGGAATGGCTCAATTTACCGACTCTGCGAAGAAGTGTCAAATAAAACCTATGCTGCCAAAATGACGGCATGTATGTGCCAGAACGGCTTAATTGACAGGCCGACCCGGGCACAGACAAACGGCGGCCTGGTCCCCGGAGTGGTCCGCCACAGGAGAGGATGGCGTAACTTCTTTTAATACAGTCTATTCGGTTCCGTGAGCGTCTCAGGCTGAAAGGCCGTCTACCCCGGCCCGCCGGTGGCATGCGAATTGCCTTCCTTCACAGTGATATATTAATCATCCGAAAACAATTCTGTCTGAACGGTAGAGCACGCTTAGAAAAGGGAGAGTACAGAATGGGAAAGGTCATAGGAATCGATCTGGGCACCACCAATTCCTGCGTGGCGGTGATGGAGGGCGGCGACCCGGTGGTCATCCCCAACGCCGAGGGCAGCCGCACCACCCCCTCGGTGGTGGCGTTCACCAAGGACAGCGAGCGGCTGGTGGGCCAGGTGGCCAAGCGCCAGGCCGTAACCAATCCGCGCAACACCGTGTTCTCGATCAAACGGTTCATGGGACGCCGGATGAACGAGATAACCGAGGAAAAGAAGAAAGTCCCCTACGAGGTGTTCGGCGGCAGCGGCGACATGGCCACGGTGAAGATCCAGGGCAAGGACTACACCCCGCCCGAGATCAGCGCCATGATCCTGCAGAAAATGAAGCAGACCGCCGAGGATTACCTCGGGACCAAGGTCGACAAGGCCGTGATCACAGTGCCGGCCTATTTCAACGACAGCCAGCGACAGGCCACCAAGGACGCCGGCCGGATCGCGGGGCTGGAAGTGCTGCGCATAATCAACGAGCCGACCGCGGCCAGCCTGGCCTATGGCCTGGACAAGAAAAAGGACGAGACCATCGCGGTCTACGACCTGGGCGGCGGCACGTTCGACATTTCGGTGCTCGACCTGGGCGAGGGCGTGTTCGAGGTCAAGTCCACCAACGGCGACACCCACCTGGGCGGCGATGATTTCGACCAGCGGGTGATCGACTGGCTGGTCGAGGAGTTCAAGAAAGACAACGGGATCGACCTGAGCCGTGACCCGATGGCCCTGCAGCGCCTGAAAGAGGCGGCCGAAAAGGCCAAGTGCGAGCTGTCGAGCACCATGCAGACCGATATCAACCTGCCGTTCATCACGGCGGACGCCTCGGGCCCCAAGCACCTGAACGTGAGCCTCAGCCGGGCCAAGTTCGAGCAGCTGGTGGATGACCTGATCCAGCGCACGGTGGAGCCCTGCCGCAAGGCGCTCAAGGATGCCGGCCTGGAGGCGAGTGCGATAGATGAGGTGATCCTGGTCGGCGGCTCGACCCGTATCCCCAAGGTGCAGGAAGTGGTTAAGACTTTCTTCGGCCGCGAGCCGCACCGCGGAGTGAACCCGGATGAGGTGGTGGCTGTGGGCGCGGCGATCCAGGGCGGCGTGCTGGCCGGAGATGTGAAGGACGTGCTGCTGCTGGATGTCACCCCGCTGTCGCTGGGCATCGAGACCCTGGGCGGCGTGTTCACCCGGCTCATCGAGCGCAACACCACGATCCCGACCAAGAAAACCGAGGTGTTCTCCACGGCCGAGAACAACCAGACCACCGTGGAAATCCACGTGCTGCAGGGCGAGCGCCAGATGGCGCACGACAACCGCACCATCGGACGGTTCCAGCTCACCGGCATACCGCCCGCGCCGCGCGGCATCCCGCAGGTCGAGGTCTCGTTCGACATCGACGCCAACGGTATCCTGCACGTGGGGGCCAAGGACCGCGCCACCGGCAAGGAGCAGAAAATCCGCATCGAGGCCACCAGCGGCCTGAGCGACCAGGATATCGACAAGATGGTCAAGGACGCCCAGAGCCACGAGGCCGAGGACAAGAAGAAGCGCGAGGAGGTGGAAATCCGCAACCGCGCCGACCAGATGGCGTTCGAGAGCGAGAAGAACCTCAAGGAGATGGGTGACAAGCTGGACAGCGCCACCCGCTCCAGCCTGGAGGCCGCGGTGGAGAAAGTGCGCAGCGCGCTCAAGGGCACGGACATCGAGGAGATCAAGGCCGCGCACGAGGGCCTGACCGGTATCTGGAACCAGGCCGCCCAGCAGATGTACCAGGCGCAGCAGGCGGCCGGGGCCGCTGGCGGCGACGGTGCGGACCCTGGCGCGCAGCAGCAGGCCTCCTCCAGCGGTGGTGGCAAAGAGGGTGTGGTGGATGCCGATTTCGAGGTGGTGGACGAGGACAAGGACAAGAAGAAGTAAGATTGATTCGAGTTCAGAAGTGCGGATTGGATAGACAAGCCCCGCCCGGAGCGCTCCGGGCGGGGCTTTGCGTTTTTATAATTTATTGGGCACGGTGCACCGTGCCCCTACGACAAACGAATGCATCTTGAATGCAGGGGAGGGTTTAAAACCCTCCCCTGCGGTCCATATCGTTAAAACTCCAGCTCCACCACGGTGTCGATGGAGTCCCGTCTTTCCGCTGGCACGGAGAGCACCAGGCCCAGGCTGCCGTTCTCGAATTTTACCGGCTGGCTGTCGGTCAGCAGCCGCGCCGCGCGCAAGGGCTTGCCGTCCAGCGGCGGCAGGCTCACCACGGCGTCCGGCTCCAGAAGGTGCACGTAGACCTTGCCGGCTTTCTGCGTGCTCACGCCCCAGCTGGCGGGGCCCCAGGGCCCTCCGCGCGTGCCGTAAACCGACTCGCCGTATTTGCCCAGCCACTTGCCCATGCCCTCCAGGCGCTCCACCTGCTCGGGCTGGATCGTGCCATCCGGCCGCGGCCCCACGTTGAGCAGGAAATTGGCGTTGTTACCGGCCGCCTTGACCAGGTAATGCACCAGTTCCCGCACGCTCTGGAAATGTTTCTCCCGGCTGTCGTAACCCCAGGACTCGCCGATTGTGGCGCAGGTCTCGAGCGGCAGGACCGAGATGCCCGAACCCTTGTTGTACGGGTCGGCGCCGGGCAGGCCTTTCTCGAACATCTGGAAATCCTCGCCCGGAAACGGGGTCACGTGATGGTTGCTGCCCACCATGGCGGCGGGCTGGAGCCTGTGGATCAGGGCGTAGGTGCGCGCCAGCCTCCAGTCGGCGTCCGGCTTCTCCCACATCCCGTCGAACCAGATTCCGCCGATAGTCCCGTAGCCGGTGAGAAGCTCGCTGAGCTGGGTGTCCATGTAGTCCAGGTACCTGTTCCAGTCGCCGCTTTCGGGGCGGCCGTGGGCGTAGCTGGAGCCGCGCGGCCAGTAGTCGGGGTTGTGCCAGTCGAGCTGGGAGTGGTAGAAAAAGAGCTTTATCCCGTGGCGCTGGCAGGCCTCGGCCAGCATCTTGAGCACGTCCTTCTTATATGGCGTGCGCTCCACGATGTCGTAGTCGCTTATCTTGCTGTCCCACATCGCGAACCCGTCATGGTGCTTGCTGGTGATCGTGATGTAGCGCACCCCGGCCGCGGCGGCGACACGGCACCACTGGTCCGGGTCATATTTCACCGGGTTGAACTGAGGCGGGAGTTTCTCGTACTCGGAGACCGGGATATCCTCGTTGTGCATCACCCATTCGCCCCGTCCGAGCACGCTGTAGACCCCCCAGTGGATGAACATCCCGAACTTGGCGTCCTGGAACCACTGGCGCGCGGCCATGTTCTCGGGGCTGGGGGTGTATTCCTGGGCTTGCGCGGCGAGCGGCGCCAGGCCGAGCCACAGGCAGGCCAAGGTGCTGAGAGCTTTTTTCATAGTGCCTCCGCTTGGGTTTAATTGATCAGGCCTTGCTCCAGAGCAGCTCGATAGTCAGACCACCGCCCTCGGCGTCGGTGTCCAGGTAGGCGAAACGTCCCTCCACCTTGCCGTCCTTGCCCCAGGCCCCGTCCTGGCTCACCTCAACCCCACGCTCGGCGAAAAGGCGCACCGCCTCGTCCATGTCCCGCACCTCCAGGGCGATATGCTGGAACCCCTCGCCGTGGCGCTCCAGGAACTCCTTGTAGATACTGCGTCCCGCCGTGGGCTGGATGATCTCGAACTGGGTGGACCCGGCCAGGCTCCAGCCCATGTGCATGCGGAAATCCTCACGCTCGCCGCGGTAGCGCCGCCCTATCCCGGCGTTGTCCCGGTCGATCCCGCGAACCGGGAAACCCAGGCGGCGGTAGAAATCGCAGACCTGGTCGATATCCTTCACCACGCTGGCGTACTGGATGATCCTGCCGAACGGGTACTGGTGGTCCTCGTGCGGCGCGGCGCCGGAGCTGCGCTCGCGGAGCTGGTTCGGGTCGTAGACCAGCTCGAACGTGAGGCCGCCGGTCGGTTCGGTATCCAGATAAGCGAAAAGACCCTCGCCACCGGCGTTCTTGAACGTGCCGCGCTGCGCCACTGTCACCCCGGCCGCGTCGGCGCGTTCGACAGCCGCCTCCAGGGCCTCCGGGCTTTCCAGGCTGAACGCCAGGTGCTGCACGCCCTCGCCGTGCCTGGCGGCGTACTCGTGGTAGAGGCTCTCGCCCGCGGCGGGCTGGAACAGCTCGATCCCCACGCCGCCCAGAGTGGCCCAGGCCCAGCGCAGGCGGATGTCCAGCGGCTTGCCACGGTACTGCCCGCGGATGGCTTGGTCCCTGTCCACGGAGAACGAGCCGAGACCGGCCTTTTCCCAGTAGGCGACTGTTTTATCCAGGTCTTTTACCACCCAGCCGAGGTGCGAGACCTCGCCGAACGGCGGCGGTGTTGGTAGCATCGGTTCTCCTTCGGCACGGGCGTGAAGGTCCTCCAGGCCGAGGACCGGCAGCGCCAGCGCGCCTCCGGCCGCGGCCAGAAAACGCCGGCGCCCGATTGCTGGTTTCTGCGGGGTCATAGCGGCTCCCTGTGCAGGTTGGAGGCTTCGAAAACATTAGAATGCTATCAGCCGCGGCGGGCTCCGTCAAGAGGCTTAATATGCCCGGGTCGGCCCACGGGCTTTGGCGCGGATGTAAAAATGAATTAGCTTAAATAAGACTTGCATTTTTCGGCTGCAATGGTTATATAAGAAAGAGAATCATTCTCAATCAGTACAACCCAACTTCAACCGGAGCCGGGAGGATCCATGCAAAGGAATACAATTTCCAACAGCCTGACAAAGACGGCCGGGATTGCCGTCACGACTCTGCTGGGCCTCGTACTATCGCTGCAAAGCGCCGCGGCCGCAGACTACACCCTCTCCAGCGACCGCCCGGATTTCGCGGATGACGTGAACAGTGTGCCGCCGGGCATCCTGCAGCTGGAGAGCGGCTACAGTTACAGCCACGTGCCGGGCGAGGCGCAGTCCACGCTGGGCGAGCTGATGCTGCGCACCGGGCTGTGCAGCCGCAGTGAGCTGCGCCTGGGCCTGGGCTCGTACCTGAGCGATGGGGCCAGCGGCTGGGGCGATGGCTCGCTGGACCTGCGCCTGCGCCTCCTGCGGCCCGAGGACACCGCGCGGCCTGGGGCTTTCTGCCTGACCGCGTTGATTGGGACCAGCCTGCCGTTCGGCGACAGCGATCTGGGCGCGCGCCGCCTTCAGCCGGGCGTGATGTTCACCTCGGCCCTGACCCTGAGCGGGCGGGCGGCCCTGGCCCCCTTCGTGAACTACTCGTACCAAAGCTCTCCCGAGGGCCAGTACAGCGAGTTCTCGGGCGGCAGCTCCTTTGCTGTGAGCCTGGGCGAGCGGCTGACCTGGTACGCCGAGTGCTTCGGCACCGCGGTGGAGAGCGGCTACGGCGAGAACACGGTCTCGGCTGGGAGCGGGTTCCTCTGGCTCGTGCGGAATAACCTGCAGTTCGACATTCATGGTCTCAGCGCGCTCAACGGCGCCACGCCGAACTACAGCCTGGGGGTCGGAATGTCTGTTTTCACCTCTATCAGATAGAAAATCCTCTTCGGGCTTGATTCTCAGGGCCGAAGATGCGAACTTTCTGAAAGACTGCCATTCAGGGGAGAGATAATGCCGGAGAACAAAGAACAGAGTCAGAGCGCCCCCGGCCGCGCCGACCACGGGACTGTGGCCGCGGCGGTGGAGGTCCTCTCGGGCGACTCCAGCCGCAAGGGGCTGGGCCGTCTGATGCCGTTCCTGGGACCGGCCTTCATCGCCTCGGTGGCCTACATCGACCCGGGCAATTTCGCCACCAACCTGGAGGGCGGCGCTCGTTTCGGCTTCACCCTGGTCTGGGTGGTGGTGGCCAGCAACCTGATCGCCATGCTGGTGCAGACCCTGGCCGCCAAGCTGGGGATCGCCACGGGCCGCAACCTGGCCGAGATGTGCCGCGAACGGTTCAAGCCCTGGCTGGTCTACACCATGTGGGTGGTGATGGAGCTGGTGGCCATGGCCACCGACCTGGCCGAGTTCCTGGGCGCGGCGATCGGGTTCAACCTGCTGTTCGGCATGCCGCTCTGGCTGGCCGGGCTGCTCACCGCCCTGGTGACATTCATCATCCTGGGCCTGGAGCGCTTCGGCTTCCGTCCGCTGGAGGCGGTGATCACCGCCCTGGTGGGAGTGGTGGCGCTCTGCTACCTGGTGGAGATGTTCATCGTACGGCCGGACGCGGCGCTGATCGCGGGAAGTTTCCTGCCGCCCAAGTTCGCCGGACCGCAGAGCGTGCTACTGGCTACCGGCATCCTGGGGGCCACCGTGATGCCGCACGTGATTTTCCTGCACTCGGCCCTGACCCAGGGGCGAATCCGCACGCGTGAGCCGGAAAAGCTGCGCCGTCTGTTCCGTTTCGAGGTAGTGGACGTGGTGCTGGCGATGAGCGTGGCCGGGGCGATCAACGCCGCCATGCTGATCATGGCCGCCCAGACTTTCCACTCCCGCGGCATGGTCGAGGTCAACGCCATCGAGAAAGCCTACCTGACCCTGGAGCCGATCCTGGGGTCGATGTCCAGCCAGATCTTCGCCATCTCGCTGCTGATGGCCGGGTTGAGTTCCTCGGCGGTGGGAACGATGAGCGGCCAGACGATCATGCAGGGTTTTATGAACCGCCACATCCCGGTCTGGCTGCGGCGGGTGGTTACGATGCTGCCCGCGCTGATCGTGATTTTCATGGGGCTCGATCCCACCTGGACCCTGGTCATGAGCCAGGTGGTGCTCAGTTTCGGCCTGCCGCTGGCGGTGATCCCGCTGGTAATGTTCACCGCCCGGCGCGACCTGATGGGCGTGCTGGTCAACCGCCGTGTCACTTCCTGGCTGGCCTGGGGCGCGGCCGGTCTGATCGTGGCGCTGAACCTGTTTCTGGTCCACCAGCTAATCATGGGGAGCTGAGGCCATGTTCAAACACTTGCTCGTACCGCTGGACGGCACGCCGCAGGCCGAGGCGGCCGTGGATACAGCCGCGGCCCTGGCCGCAAGGAGCGGAGCGCGGGTCACCCTTCTGCACGTGATCGAGAGCGGCGCCCCGGAGTCGGTGCACGGCCAGCGCCACCTGCGCACCCGTGAAGAGGCCCGGCCCTACCTGGAGAGCGTGGCCCGGCGGTTCCCGGCCGGAGTGAAAGTGAGTCTGCACGTGCACGAGGAGAGCATCGAGGACGTGGCCGCCTCCCTGGCCGACCACGAGGGCGAGCTGTCGCCCGACCTGCTGGTGATGTGCGCCCACGGGGGCCCGCGCATGCGCGATATCCTGCACGGCAACCTGGCCCAGCAGACCCTGGCGCGCGGGGCCACGCCGATCCTGCTGCTCAAGGGCGGCGCACCCGCTTCGTTCGGGCAGGTGCTGGCCCCGCTGGACGGCAACCCGGAGCACGATGAGCGCTCCCTGCCCGTAGCGGCCGGGATAGCCGCCATGTACGGCGCGGGCTTGAGCCTGCTTTACGTGGTCCCCGAGGGCGTGGCCCAGGCTGGACGGCGCACGGATGTGAGCCACCTTCTGCCCGGCGCCAGCCAGGCCCTGCTGGATCTTGAAGAGCAGGAGGCCGTGGCCTACGTGGAGCGGCGCCTGGCCGAGGTCCGTCCCCAGGTGGAGCAGTCCCGCGGGGCGATTGCCCGCGGCCGCCCGGTGGACCGGATCGGCGAGTACGCCCGCGACCAGAGGGCCGACCTGGTGGTGCTCAGCACCCACGGCCGCGCCGGGACACAGGCTTTCTGGTCGGCCAGCGTGGCCTCACGGCTGGTTTCGCGCCTTGAGACCGCCCTGCTGCTTATACCGGCCGGCAGGTGACTTTCCCCGCGGCCCGCTGGCAATCTCACCAGCTCCGGTCCGGGTAGAGTGAATCCACTACCGCGCTGGAGTAGGTTGTGGTGCTGTCCACCTTGAATTCCTGTCCCCAGGCCCCGCTGTCCGGGTCCACGGTCTCGATTGTCACCCTGGAGAACAGCCGCGCGTCGATCTGCGTGGGCGAGAGCCGCTCGGGGTCCTGCTGCATCAGGCGGTAGTTGACCGCCATATCCAGGATGCTCCAGCCGGAGTCCGTGCTGTCCGGCGGCAGGATCGTGGGGTCGGGGAACTCGTTGGTGAACGGGACGAACAGGCACCAGTGGGCGCGGTCCCAGCCCGGCTCCTGCACTTTGACCTCGCAGTTGACATCCGCGATGATGAAGCTCGCCCGCGTGGCGAAATCGAGGCTGTTGGCCAGTTCCTGGAACAGCCAGCTCATGGTGCCGCACTGGCCCCAGCCGTGCATCAGTATCCCGCGGCCCGGTGTGATCCAGGCGCCGTTGTGCGGGGCCACTGCCGCCGAGGCCCAGCGGTTGACCATGCCCAAAGCTTTGAGGCGGCTTCCGGTAAGCTGATAATAGTGCTCGTAGATGGGCAGGGCGATCCGGCGGAAAGCCCAGACCTCGGCCGGGTCGGCGCTGTTTACGCAGGGGTGCTTGAACTGCGGGACATGCACCTGCACCTCGGACACAGGCGTGACCGGGTGCGCCGGCCGCGGGATGCCGGCCCCCAGGAGGCGCAGGGCGAGCACGGCCTGCCAGGTGGCGCGCATCTCGCTGGGTGGCGGCAGGAAGATGTTCCCGTTCACCCCGAAACGCCCGAACCCGCCATCGGCGTTCTGCACCGAGCCCAGCCAGCGCACGCAGTCCGTGCGGGGCAGCGGGGTGCGCGAGTGGTCGCGGTCCTCCAACGGGCGGCCCAGAAGGTGCATCACGCTGACCGCAGCGTGGGTGTCCTCGGTGCGCGAGAAATGGTCCTGGCTCCAGCCCTGACCGTGGCCGCACTCGAACCCGCCATCCGGCTCCTGGCCGTACATGCTGAGCAGGAACTGGCGCAGACGCTCCGGATGGCGCGGCTTGCCACCCAGCAGCTCCAGGCATTTCATTCCGTAGTAGCTGCCCGCCACTGAGCCGTAATGCCAGTCCATGTCCAGGGCGAACCCGCCGCGATTGTCGCCGGTCTCCTGCTGGGCCAGCACCCACTCCAGGGTCTTGGCCGAATCCGGCAGTGCCCGTCCCAGCTCACGCAGCGCGCCCAGGGCCCAGAATGTGCTGAACAGGGCATCCGGGCTGGCCCCGAAACAGTACTCGTAGGCGTCGTAGCCACCGCTTTCTTTCTGGCGGCTCAGCACGAAGGTGCAGGCGGCCTCCGGCTCCGTTGGCCCGGCGCCCAGCATCCGCAGGGCGTGCAGGGCCCAGTAGGTTGGCTCCAGGGCGCTTTTCGTGCCCCAGGGCAGCTCCTTGCCGCTGAAATAGCTCTCCGCTTCCAGGAACCCACCGTCCGGCTGCTGGCGCGCCTGCAGCCAAGCCACCAGGCTGTCCCGCTGCGGCAGGCCCTCCAGCGCGCCCAGGGCTTCCAGGGCCTCCAGGGCCATGCCGGTGCGGCTGGTGAACGCGCTGTCGCCCGGATAGCAGCCGAAGCCGCCCGTTCCCACGCGGCAGGCCAGTATCCACTGGGCGGTCGGGTGCGCGGCTGCGGCAGAGGAATCGGAGGTTGGCTTCTGGGTGGCGCAGCCCACGAGGAGCAGGCAGAGTGCGGCGAAGACAGGAAATAACCTGGAAACGTTTGCGGGCATGGAATGTTTCTCCGGCTGGAGGTTGGCGAGTCGTCCTGGGGTGTGCGACTGGGGAGGAATTTAGCGACGGACCGCGACAGGAGTCAAAGGTTTCCTGCGGCGGCGGCAACCTGTGGAAAATAGGACAGGGGCAAAGTGTACGCCGTGCCTCCTCTGTGTATTGGCCGGCGTGTCCGCTTGAAGGATGGAGATGCGGAGCTGTACTCTTCCCACCCGCGGCCTAACGGGCCGCCCGGGGGGCCGTATGTTTGTTCCTGGACAGTGGAGCGGAGCAATGGCCCTGTGCACACCGGAGTCGTTCGTAGCGACATGGCCAGGCGGGCGATTCGCGGCAGCGCCGCCGCTGCAACGCGCGAGCGGTATCAACACTCCGTAAACACTTAAGATCGAAGCGGAGGCGTGGTCTGGACGAGTTTGCGGCCCCCGCTGGCTTTGCTGCTTTGGCCGAAACCAAAGCAGAACAGAGTCTTTCGTCTTCTCACTGCAAGTCCCTAACCGGACATTGCTGGG
>JAJFUG010000160.1 GCA_021372515.1 bacterium | reverse complement strand
GGCTCGGGCTGGCGCTGGTGGGTGGGATGGCCCTGGTGCTGCTCTGGCGCATCCGGGACGAGGACCAGCTTCTGCACGAGCAGTTCGGGGCCGAATGGGAGGCCTGGGCCGCCCGGACCAAGAAGCTGGCGCCGTTCGTGTATTGAGGGGGGACAGGACTGAATGTATCTGTGATTAAATCCTGTTGTTTGGCGTTGTCGTAGGGGCGACATATATGTCGCCCGGCGTTTGGGTCTTGTGGGCACGGCATGCCGTGCCCCTACGCAGGCAATATCTGCTATCTGTGAGTAAACGTTGAGGCTTCCATTATGGGCGTAGAAATAGCAGTTGCAATTATTGCTGCATCCACAAGCATAATTGTCGCCGCTTTGACTTTTTATCTAACAAAGAGGCATGAACTCAAGGTTCAATGGCAGCATGAGAAATTGAATCATTATAAGGTTCTTTTTCGTCTATTTCCGACCTTGCTGTTGATGGGATTGACAAAGACGACGCCAATATGCGATTTGCGCTGGCGGCAAATACAATAGTGCTTGCCGCACCACAATATGTGATCTCGGCGTTGATGGCTTTTCATGATGAAACTAAATTTTCAAATACGAACAGATCGCAAGTAAACCACGATAATTTGCTCAAAGAACTTGTACTTGCGGTTCGAAAAGATTTGGGATTGGCGGTAGAGGATGATGCAAACTCTTTCAGCTTTCACCTGATTGGATCATCTCCAAAGAGAACTACCTGAAATGTTTTCTTTATTCAGTAGGTATTATTGGCGTCTGGGCTTTTCTTATTATTTTCATCGGATTATGCATGGCTAAGAAGAAATCCGACACCCCCGGCGGCGAGAGCGCCGCCCTGGCGGCTATCGCCGCGGACTACAGCCGCAGCATCCCGTTCTCGCGCGAGGCAGAGGCCAGCGTGCTGGGCGCGATGCTGATGGACCGCGAGGCTATCGGTCAGGCGGTGGAGCTGCTGCACGACAAGTGTTTCTACAGCGAGCCACACCGGCGGCTGTTCTCGGCCGTGGTCAGCCTGTACGAAAAGAGCGTGGATGTCGACCCGGTGACCCTCTCCGAGCAGTTGCGCAAGGACGGCGCGCTGGAGGATATCGGCGGGGCGCCGTTCATCTTCGAAGTGGCCGGCTCGGTGGCCACGGCGGCCAATGTGGGCCACCATGCCCAGATCGTGCGCGAAAAGTTCATGTTGCGCCGCCTGATCGAAAGCTGCACCACGATCATCCAGGAGTCCTACCAGCCGGTGGAGGACGTGGACCGGATGATCGACTCGGCTGAGGAGCGGATTTTCCAGATCCAGGATTTCCGTCTCAAGGAGGGCTTTTCGCCCATCCGGCCGATCATCCACGACATCATCAACGACATCGAATACCGCACCCACCACAACATCGAGATGACCGGCGTGCCCACCGGGTTTTTCGACCTGGACAAGCTGACCGTGGGCCTTCAGAAATCCGACCTTATCATCGTGGCCGGACGCCCGGGCATGGGCAAAACCTCATTCTGCCTGAATGTGGGCCTGAACCTGGCCCTGGGCACGAACAAACACCCCGAGCCGGTGCCGGTGGCCGTGTTCAGCCTGGAAATGAGCAAGCAGCAGCTGGTGCAGCGCCTCTTGAGCTCCATCTCGCACGTGCCGGTGGGCAAAATGCGCACGGCCAAGCTGACCGATCTTGAATGGCACAACCTGAACCAGGCCGCCAACCGCCTGTTCGACGCCCCGATGTTCATCGACGACACCCCCGAGATATCCGTGCTGGAAATACGGGCCAAGAGCCGCCGGCTCAAGAAAATGGAGAACATCGGGCTGGTGGTTATCGATTACATGCAGCTGGTGCGCACCGCGGGCCGCATCGAGAGCCGCCAGCAGGAAATCAGCATGATCAGCCGCTCGCTCAAGGCCCTGGCCAAGGAGCTGGATATCCCGGTGATCGCCCTGAGCCAGCTTTCCCGCGCCGTGGAGGGCCGTCAGGACCGCCGCCCGCAACTGGCCGACCTTCGCGAGTCCGGCGCGATCGAGCAGGATGCCGACCTGGTGGTGTTCATCTACCGTCCCGAGATGTATGACATCACCGAGCAGGACGGCAAAAGCACCGAGAACCTGGCCCAGATAATCGTGGAAAAGAACCGTAACGGCCCGACCGGCACCGTGGAGCTGACCTTTATCAAGGAGTTCACCACGTTCCGGAATGTCAGTTTCCGGGAGGATGCGGAGGCGTACTGAGCATGGTCGGCCTTTTTCAGCAGCTCGGCGAGCGGGTATTGGAGAGCCTGACCCGCCTGGGAGAGTCGGCCGGCCTGATGGGCCGGACGGCGCTGGAGCTGCCACGGGTGTGGAGCGTGCGGCGCGAGCTGGTCGAGCAGATGATGCGGATCGGGATCGCCTCGCTGCCCCTGGTGGCGGTGACCAGCCTGTTCACCGGAATGGTGATAGCCGTGCAGACCAGCTACCAGGTGGAGCAGTACGTGCCCGACCTGTTCATCAGCGCGGCGATCGGCAAATCGGTGATAATCGAGCTGTCGCCGGTGCTGACCGCCCTGGTGCTGTCGGGACGGGTGGGAGCCTCGATTGCGGCGGAGCTGGGCACCATGCGCGTGACCGAGCAGATCGACGCCATGGAGACCATGGCTCTCGACCCGGTGCGCTTCCTGGTGCTGCCGCGCGTGATCGCCGGGATGATCATGATGCCGGTGATCGTGGTCTACAGCAGCGCTATCGCTATCGGCGGGGCGTACATGATCTGCATGATCTACTTGGAGATGAGCCGCCAGATATTCATGCAGGGGATCAGCCAGTTCGTGCTGCCCTGGGATATCTACAGCGGGGTGATCAAGTCGCTGGTGTTCGGGTTGACAGTGGCCACGGTGGGCTGCTGCTACGGCTATTATGCGCCCCAAGGCGCGGCCGGGGTGGGCCAGACCACCACGCGCAGCGTGGTGACCAACTGCCTTCTGGTGCTGATCTTCGACTATATCCTGGCCCTGATCCTGTTCCCGACCCAATGAGACGTGGTTTGTTTTTGTGTATGGTTTTCGCGTCCAGGGAGGGGAGACTGGGGCCAGCCCTTAATCTGGAAGATCGGCTGTAGCGGCGCGGAGCGCCGTGCCCGATCCATATGATCAAATCCCCCTCAGTCCCTCTTTGTCAAAGGGAGAGGTCGGCGCGGGAGGTCGTGCCATGAGCGAGGCGGCGATAATCGAGCTGCGCGGGGTGACGAAGCGCCTGGGCGGTCAGGCGGTGCTGAACTGTCTGGATCTGCAAGTGCGCCGCGGCGAGACCCTGGTGATAATGGGCCGCAGCGGGGCGGGCAAAAGCGTGATCCTCAAGCACATGATCGGCCTGATGCGGCCGGACAGCGGGCAGGTGCTGTTCGACGGCGCGCCGCTGGAGGGGATGAGCCGCAACTGTCTGAACGAGGTGCGCAAACGTTTCGGCATGCTGTTCCAGAGCGCGGCCCTGTTCGACTCGATGAGCGTGGGCCAGAATGTCTCGGCCGCTCTGCACCGTCATACGAAAATGTCCGAACAGGAAATAGCCGCGGTGGTGCGCGAGCGCCTGGAGGCGGTGGGACTGTCGGGCGTGGAGGGACGCATGCCGGCCGAGCTGTCGGGCGGGATGCGCAAGCGCGTGGGACTGGCCCGGGCCATCGCCATGAACCCCGAGGTGATCCTGTACGATGAGCCGACCACCGGGCTCGACCCGATCACCGCGGACTCGATCAACGACCTGATCGTGGACACCCGCCGCAACCTGGGAGTGACCAGTGTGGTGGTGACCCACGATGTGGCCAGCGCGCTCAAGGTTGGCACGCGTTTCTGTTTCCTGCTGGACGGCAGGATTTATTTCGACGGGAGCGGGGATGAGCTTCGCTCCAGCACGGACCCCGCTGTGCGCCAGTTCCTGGAAGGACGGGCGGTGGGGCCGCTGACCGCCGTGCATTGAGCCTGCCGGGTCCGCGCGATCCGCCCGGGCCCAGGGCCGAGGAGAGAGGATGAACAGCCGGAAAGCCGCCACGCTCGTGGGGATAGCTGTCCTTACGGCTTTTGTCATGGTACTGGTTTCGGTGTTCTACCTGCGCGGGGTGCTGACCGCCCGCGACCGCGTAACCTACCACGCCGAATTCAACAACGTGGGCCGCCTGGTCGAGGGGAACAATGTCACCGCGGCCGGGGTGGTGGTGGGACGGGTGCGCAAGATCGGGCTGCGCGACCAGAAAGCCTGGGTCGAGTTCTATGTGAAATCGGATGTCCCGGTGACCGCGGGCACACTGGCCTCGATCAACGCCACGGACGTGTTCGGCTCCTCCAGCGTGGAGCTGAGTCTGGGACAGGGAGCGCCCCTGCCCCCGGGCAGCCAGATCGAGGGCGAGCTGGGCCCCGGCATCGAGGATATCATGGTCCGCAGTGCGGTGATAATCGACCACACGATCAGCCTGATGCAGAAAGCCCAGACCCTTCTGGAGCGTCTCAACACCCTGACCGCCCAGGACGGCCCGGTGACCGAGAGCCTGGAAAACATCCGGGAGATCACGGTGAACACCCGCGAGTTCAGCCGCAACCTGGCCGATTACGACATTCTGGTGCGCCGTGCCCTGATCTCGGTGGACTCCACGGCCCAGGGGGTGGACTCGCTGGTGGCGGCCAACTCGGCGGCGGTCGGGCGCACCCTGGCCAATGTGGAAAGCTCGGGTGCGCGCCTGGACAGTCTTCTGGCCGGCCTTCAGGAAGGCCAGGGCACCCTGGGCCGTCTGCTGGCCGATGAGAGCCTGTACCGCGACATGCGGGACGCCCTGCAGGAGGCGCGCAGCCTGATCGCCGAGGTGCGCGAGCACCCGGAGAAATACGTGCGGGTGAAGGTGTTTTAAAACACAACCCCCTCGCTCCCCCTTTGTCAAAGGGGGAGGCGCTGGCCCAGGCCGCGCTGCCGGACAGAGAATGGCACGCGGCAAGCGGGCTGCGAATGTAAATAGAAAGAGCTTTCATGCCCAAGCCCAAAACCCAGTACGAGTGCTCGGCCTGCGGAGCGGTCCAGGCGAAATGGACCGGCCGCTGCCAGAGCTGCGGAGCGTGGGACAGCCTGACCGAGCGGGCCGCGCCCGCGCCGAAGGCGCCGGGGGCGAGAAGCGCCCCCGCCCCGGGAACCGGGGGGGCGCGGCCCCGTCCCCTGGCCGCGGTCCTCGCGGGTGGCCCGGAGCCGGCACGGATCAAGACCGGGATCGCAGAGCTGGACTCGATCCTCGGCGGCGGGCTGGTCCCCGGCTCGCTGTTGCTCCTGGGCGGAGACCCGGGGATAGGCAAGAGCACCCTGATGCTCCAGGCCGCGGGTAAGCTTGCCGCAACAGGCGTGCGGGTGCTCTACTGCTCGGGCGAGGAGAGTGAGGGCCAGATCGGCATGCGCACCCGTAGGCTCGGAGTCCCTGCACCCGAGGGACTCCTGCTCCTGACCGAGACCTGTTTCGAGGAGATCGAGTCCGCGGTGCGGCAGGCTCAGCCCGACGTACTGATCGTGGACTCGATCCAGACAGTCTATGTCGGGGCCGTGGAGGGTATACCGGGCAGCATAGTCCAGGTGCGCGAGGCCAGCGCCGGGTTCATGCGCCTGGCCAAGCAGGAGGGCCTGACCGTGGTCCTGGTGGGCCATGTGACCAAGGAGGGCGCCCTGGCCGGACCCCGCATACTGGAGCACATGGTTGACACGGTGCTGTATTTTGAGGGGGACGGGAACTGGAGCCACAGAATATTGCGCGTGGTGAA
>JAJFUG010000159.1 GCA_021372515.1 bacterium | reverse complement strand
TAGCTGTTCCAGTGTGTCTGGTCCGGTAACAAATCTTGCCTGGCATAAAAGATCAAACAATGGAGGATTTGAATGAAAAGGGATATTGCTGCCTTTTTCTGTCTGGCCCGCACCCTGGGGCTGGCCCTGCTGTTCTGCCTGAGCCTGGCCGGCAGTTCCCGCGCCGCGGTGAGTGCGCAGTTCTGGCCCGACTCGCTCGATTTTGGAGATATACCTACCGGTGCGACAGTCACGCGGACATTCTGGGTGAAAAACACCGGCACGGACAGCCTGATAAAGGAAATCACCAGTAACAGGATAGATGTGGTGCGGTACACTTTGTCGCAATCAAGTATTCGGTTGGCTGCCGGAGACAGTGTCGAGGTGACATTGGGGATCATGCCCCTGGTGAATGTAGAAGAGGTTTATTCTCGAATCTTGCTCAGCGAGATCAAAAATGGCATCGAATACACTTCGCTCGATTTCATCGGACCGATAATCACTTACCGATCAGTTACATCCGGTCTGGATTGGCGGCCGTGGCAATTCCGTCGCAGTCTATATCCACAGCAGTTCGTGGTTACCGGCAGCCGGGCGGCGGCTCTGCGGAATGCCGGGCTCAGTGTCATCCCCGACAGCATCGCGCTGAACAAGCTCTATGCCGACCAGGATTCGTTCCTGATTGGAGTGGAGGCCGGGCCGACTACTCCCTCAAAAGTCTACAAGCTTCTGTTTACAGATGGAGCCAGCACCCTGGATAGCCTTCATTTTCAAGTAATTGAGAGCTGGCCAAGAGTCTACCCTTCCTCTGACAGTCTCCGTTTCAGCTCTCAGAGCGATATCGATACACTGGTATTGCGTGGGCTGGATCTCTGGCCCGGCTGCACTTTCCAGTTTGCGTCGTCTTTTTTGACTGTTCTATCGGCCGATTTGTCAGCCGACACTCTTGTCCGCCTTGCCGTGCGCCTGGAACGCCGTCCAACTGCATATACCGACACTCTCAGGGTGAGCAATCCGGACAATACCTATATGCGATACAGAACTCTCATACACATTTCAGCCGACGCCCTCCCGCTGGCGCCAGAGTCCGGCGCTCCCGGCGCGGCCCTGCCGCGGGCGTTCAGCCTGGGGGCGAATGTACCCAACCCGTTCAACCCCTCCACCTCCATAACCTACAGCGTGGGCGGAGAGGCCCCGGTGACGGTGCACCTGAGCGTGTTCAACCTGCGCGGGCAGGTAGTGGCGGTCCTGGTGGACCGGGTAATCGCGCCGGGGCAGTATACGGTGAATTGGGATGGCCGCGGACGGGGCGGGGAACAGCTTTCCAGCGGCGTGTATTTCTACCGTCTGACCGCAGGAGATTTCAACCTTACCCGTAAAATGGTGCTGTTGAAGTGAGGCGGGTCTGACAAAGGGGATTCCATGAA
Source organism: bacterium (assembly GCA_021372515.1). NCBI lineage: Bacteria > bacterium. The sequence goes on along the minus strand of JAJFUG010000159.1, from coordinate 21,050 downwards.
AAGCCACGTACACACTTTTGCGGCGCTTATCCTGGCGGCGTTTGTTCTGGCAGTCACACCGGCCGCGGCGGAGGTGACATTCTGGCCCGACTCGCTCGATTTCGGCAACATACCGGTGGGAGGCACTGTCACGCGCTCTTTCTGGATTAAGAATACGGGTGCGGACAGCCTGATTGAACAGCTTCTGTACAGTCACATCGATTTCGCAAATTACATCTACTCTCCAAACAACGTTCGGTTAGCTCCCGGAGACAGTATTGAGGTGAGTCTGGGAATCAATCCTTCGGTTCCCGGTTCAGTGGTGACGAGAGTTTTTTTCGGTTTCTCTATCGATGGAGTGGAGTACGCTTCAGTCGATTTTTGGGGGCCGATATTCGCATATCGGGCGATTCCAGCCGGCTTGGAGTTCAAGCCCTCGTGGTCAATAAAGCGATGTCTGCACGAGCAGCGCTACAAGATCGTGGGCAGCGGAGTGGCGGCTCTGCAGAACGCTCAACTGCGTGTGGAGCCGGATAGTGGCCTTGTAGTGCGGAAAGAATACATGGATGAGGATTCGATTGTTCTGGGGATTCTGGCGCCTCTGGAGATGCCGGAGGGTTTCTACGAGCTGCGGTTCACGGATGGAAGCAACACCCTGGACAGCCTTTATTGCCAGGTGATTACAAGCTTTCCCATCCTTTTTTCCATTCCCGCGGACACTCTGATTTTCAGCCCTGGGAAACAACAGGACACACTCTTCGTTCGAGGCTGGAACCTGTTTTCCGACCTCATTTATGTTTTCCCGTCCTCCAACCTGAGAATTGTCTCAACTGACTTTTTCCCCGATACAACGGCCCGTCTGGTGGTCCAGGCTCAGCCGGGTATAATCTCCGGATTTGTGATGTTCGCCATTGAGAGACCGGACAGTCTCATCAGCATGTTCGGCAGGACGATATTCGTGAATGCCGATGCCCTCCCTCTCGCCCCCGAGTCCGGCGCTCCAGGCGCGGCCCTGCCCCGCGCGTTCAGCCTGGGGGCGAATGTACCCAACCCGTTCAACCCCTCCACCTCCATAACCTACAGCGTGGGCGGCGAGGCCCCGGTGACGGTGCACCAGAGCGTGTTCAACCAGCGCGGGCAGGTAGTGGCGGTCCTGGTGGACCGGGTGGTCGCGCCGGGGCAGTATACGGTGAATTGGGATGGCCGCGGACGGGGCGGGGAACAGCTTCCCAGCGGGGTGTATTTCTACCGTCTGACCGCCGGAGATTTCAGCCTTACCCGTAAAATGGTGCTGTTGAAGTGAGGCCGGTCTGACAAAGAGGATTCCATGAAAAGACACGTACATGCTTTTGCTGCGCTGATACTGGCGGCGCTGTTTCTGGCAGTCACGCCCGCCGCGGCGGAGGTGACATTCTCGCCCGACTCGCTCGATTTCGGCGAGATACAGGTGAGAAAGGCATATTTCTTGAGTTTCACTCTCACCAACACCGGGACCGACAGCGTGGTCCTGGTGAAAATGAACTCCGGACTGGACCTGCCCTATTACACGACCTCGGTCAGCCTGGATACGGTGCGGCTCGCTCCCGGAGAGGCACGCCAAGTTCGGCTCCGTCTGTTTCCATATGTCAAGATGAGCGTGGCAGGCTTTCGGCTGAGTTATCAATATCTGGGTGCCAACTATCCGGCGCTGACCATCATGTCTTATTATCGTGCGGTAGGCGGCGACCTGGGCTGTTCATGGCTTCTGTTCCGCAGCCTTCGCGAGCGGCTTGTCCGGGTGCTCGGGAGCCGGGTGGCTGACCTGCAGAACACCGAGGTGAGAATCACTCCCCCGGACGACTTGACCCTGCGGAAAATCTCGGCCGACCAGTCCGAGATGGCCCTGGGCATAACTGTCGCACCGGAAGCGGCCCTGGGTGTGCGCTGGATGCTGTTCGAATCCGGCGGCGTGGTCCTGGACAGCCTCTTGGTGGAAGTGAGAAGGAGCGACCCCGATTATTTTCCGAGCAAGGACAGCCTGTTGTTCGGTCCGCAGAAAAGCCTCGACACCCTGACCGTGCGGGGGCGTGACCTGTGGCCCGGCTGCCGGTTTGAATTCTCTTTGCCCGAACTGAGCCTCGTTTCCACCGAGCTGCTCCCGGACAGCCTGGCCCGCCTGGTGCTGCGTCTCGATCAGAGCGTAACCGACACTGTCTCGGGCATGCATGTCGAGAACCCGGACAGCGGCGCGATGTATTCTCAAATCTTTATCCGCTGGAACGCCGATGCTCTCCCGCTGGAGCCCGAGTCCGGCGCTCCCGGCGCGGCGCTTCCGCGGGCGTTCAGCCTGGGGGCGAATGTCCCCAACCCGTTCAATCCCTCGACAACCATAGCCTACAGCGTGGGCGGAGAGGCCCCGGTGACGGTGCACCTGAGCGTGTTCAACCTGCGCGGACAGACTGTGGCGACCCTGGTGGATCGGGTGGTCGCTCCGGGGCAGTATACGGTGAACTGGGACGGCCGCGGACGAGGCGGGGAGAAGCTCTCCAGCGGAGTCTATTTCTACCGGATAACAGCCGGGGATTTCAGTTTCACCCGAAAGATGGTGCTGTTGAAGTAAAAACGTCTTACAAGGGGGACGACATGAACTGGCATCTGCGCACGGTTACTATGCTCATCTTGACGGCGCTGGTGATGACCGCAGCCGGCGCGTCGGCGCGGACGCGGGTGGATGTCTCACCCGATACGCTCGATTTCGGCGAGATACCTGTCGGCCAAACCGATTCGCTCGCTTTCACTCTCACCAACGCCGGGACCGACAGCGTGGTGCTGCTAAAAAGGGATCTGGAATGGGCTTATATTTTTATCAAAGCCTCGGTCAGTCAGGATACGGTGCGTCTGGCTCCCGGGCAGGAGTGTCGGGTGTGGTTCCGATTGACACCTTTGTTCATAGTAGGCATGACCGATCTGTGGTTAGAATACCAATCCTTCGGTGTCAATAATGTGACTGTTATCATTGAATATAAATATCACCCCGTCGCCTCAGACCTGTACTTGGCGGACGGGCAGGGCTGGGAGGTAAGCCGCAGTCTGCACGAGCATCGCCTGCGAGTCACCGGAAGCCGGGTAGCGGAGCTGCAGGATGCCGAGGTGAGAATCGTACCCGAGGCTGGGGTGACAGTCGGGAAAGTATCCACCGACCAGTCTCAAATCTGGCTGGGAGTGACTGTCGAGGCGGGCGCGTCCCTGGGTGTGCGCCGCGTGGTATTTGAAACCGGGGGCACAGCCCAGGACAGCGTTTTTCTGTATGTGCGGCCCAGTATCCCCATACCTTATCCCATTGATGACGACAGCCTCTTTTTCGGGCCGCAGAAAAGCCTCGATACCTTGACTTTCCATGGATTCGATTTCTGGCCCGGCTGCCGCTTCGAGTTCTCCACACCCGGCTTGAGCCTCGTTTCCACCGAGTTGTTCCCCGACACCCTGGCCCAGTTGGTGTTGCGGCTCGACCAGAGCCTGGCCGACACCGTCGTGGATTTGCTTATCGCGAACCCGGACAGCGGTGCTTCACTGCTACAAATCTCTATCGAGTGGAATCCCTCAGCCCTGCCGCTGGAGCCCGAGTCCGGCGCTCCCGGCGCGGCGCTTCCGCGGGCGTTCAGCCTGGGGGCGAATGTCCCCAACCCGTTCAACCCCTCCACCACGATCAGCTACAGCGTGGGCGGCGAGGCCCCGCTGCCGGTTCATCTGCTGGTGTTCAACATCCGCGGGCAGGTGGTGGCGACCCTGGTGGACCGGGTGGTCGCTCCGGGGCAGTACACGGTGAACTGGGACGGCCGCGGACGAGGCGGGGAGAAGCTCTCCAGCGGAGTCTATTTCTACCGGATAACAGCCGGGGATTTCAGTTTCACCCGCAAGATGGTGCTGTTGAAGTGAATGAGCGACGGCGACCTCCCGATCCCCGCTGTCCGCTCCGCCTGCGGGAGTATGATTACTCCGCTCCGGGCGCGTATTTCGTGACAGTGTGCACGCAGGGGAATCGATACCTCTTTGGTGAGATCACGGACGGCCGGATTGATTTGAACGAAGCGGGATATATGGTTCAAAAGGTCTGGGATGAAATTCCGGGCCATTACCCAGGCGTCGAAACTGATGCTTTCGTGGTGATGCCGAACCATATTCACGGAATCATTTTATTGACCGACAATACCGTAGGGGCGGCCCCCTGTGGCCGCCCGGATAATACAGGGCAGGCACAGGGGCCTGCCCCTACAAGATTGTCTCTACCTGATGTGGTGCACCGTTTCAAAACGATGACCACCAAACGATATGCTGACGGTGTCAAACAAGCTCAATGGCCACCGTTCGAGCGGCGGTTGTGGCAACGCGGTTACTACGAGCACGTGGTCCGGCGCACGGACCGGATGGACCGTATCCGCGATTACATCCTGAACAACCCGCTGCGCTGGGAACTGGACCGGGAAAACCAGGAGAGAATCGGCGCTCCTTAACCTTCACTTGCAGGGGCGGCCCCCTGTGGCCGCCCGGAAAAAAAAGGGCAGGCACAGGGGCCTGCCCCTACAAGCTTCGTGTCATGTCCGCGTTATCTCAATCCGCCGGGAAATAGGACGGCCAGGTGCGCGGCTTATTCTTGCGCGCCCGGTAGGTGCGGGCCAGCTCCATGAAAATGCCCACGTCCCGGTCCAGGTCGCTCTGGGTCCCGTCGAAATAGAAATTGCGGATCGGGATGTTATCATGGTCGCGGCTGATCGTGGGATAGACCGCCTCGACCACGATCCCGTTCATGCAGGTGAACGGCGAGATGTCGATCACCCCGTCGCAACCCTCGCTCCAGTGGAACACGGTCTTGCCTGCGCTCAGGGCCATCTCGCCCAGGGCCCCGGTATAGGGAAGGTAGGGCAGGCTGTAGTCCTGGATCACGGTGATCGGCGGCTCCTCGTAGCCGACAAAGTCCTCCTTGAACGGCGCGTACAGGTGGTGCTCGTCGCTCTGCTGGATGCGGTTCTTGATCTTGGCCGCCAGCATGTCCACCGAGAATCTCTTGCCCTGGTGGCGCAGACGTTTCTGCTGCTCCAGGTTCGTGTACCAGAGCCACTCGACAATGTGGGCCAGGGTGCACTCGCCGCCGTGCTCCTCAACTTTTCGGATCAGGTCGCTGTTGGTGAACTCGGTCAGACGGCAGAAAATCTCGCCCACCACGCCGATCAGCGGACGCTTGCGGGTGTAGCGCGCCGGGATGCTGCGGAAACGGTTGCGGGTCTCGGTCAGCACCTCGACCAGCCGGCGCATGCGGGTCTTGTTGTCGACATGCGGGACCTCCATCACCTTTTCCACGGCCTGGAGGCCGCGCAGGTGCTCGGCATCCGTGTCACCGGGCGAGGTCTCGTAGGGGCGGGTCTTGTGCAGGAGCTTGCGCAGGATGTCGGCGCAGATCAGGCCGCGCAGGGCGTTGCGCATCAGCACGTTCACCTGGTCGCCCATGCCCTCGTAGCCATCCCGGCTGGAGGGGCTGAACACCAGCACGTCCTCCAGGCCCACATCCCGCATCACCTTGCGGATGTAAGGTGCGTACTGGCCGAAACGGCAGGGCCCCTCGGCCGTGGGCATGAAGAAGGCGACTTTCTCCGGCTGGAAACCGGGCATCTCTGTCACTTTGAGGAAATTGCCCAAAGTCACCCGCGCGGGCAGGCATTCCTCGCCCGAGGTGTGCTTGCCGCCCAGCTCCAGGGTGTGGTGGTCCGAGGCCGGGCTGACCACGGCGTCGATCCCCACGCTGCGGAACGCGGCGGCAAAGGCCACCGCTCCGCCGAAACTCATTTCCGGTATATACAGACGGCGTCCGGTTATCGACTGCTTGGGCCGGCCGCCATTTCCTCCTGGGTCGTTCCCCATCTCCTGAGGACTCCTTTGCTGTCGAGATAGGCCTCGCAGCGGGTCAGCATACCCGCGTCGTTGTTGTGCCCGTCGAACTGCAGTGTCAGGTACGGCCGCCCGCTGGCCTCGGCGATGAAATGCTTGACATAGCTGTCGGGTCCGCACTTGAAATTCGTGATGTAGATGATGTGCAGCTTCGGCTTGTTCCGGACAAAGGCGGCCGCGGCCAGGATTTTCTTGCCGTAGCTCCAGAACATGTTGTCGTGGACCTCGCGCTGGGCCTGGGAGTACGGCTCCAGGTTCAGGTAATCCAAGGGGATCACGTTCACCCCGTAAAGCGAGCGCAGCTTGTGCGCCACGTCCAGGTTGATCCCGCGGTCGTAGATGTTGTAGGGCCGGCCTAACAGGATGATCCCGTGCTCGTGATGGCTGGCCAGGGTGGCCAGGGCGCGGCCGCCCTCCTCCTGGATCGCGTTCCGGAACACCTGCTGCGCGGCGAAACCGTCAGTCACAGCCTGGCGCACCCGGGCGAGCTTGAAACTCAGTCCCACCTGCTTGAGCGAGTCGTGGACCGAGCGCACGACCTCATCCTCACCGTGGTTGAACCAGAGCGAGGGGCTGATCAGCCGGTCGCCGTAGGCGCTGATGAACGGCGCGCTCTTGGCCACGTAGGGCAGGGTCATGTTCCAGGGGCAGTAGAAATCGACCACGGCCGGGTCCGGGCCCGGCGCGGCGATGTAATTGGGCAGAAGAATGTAGTCCACCTTCTTGTCGATCAGCCAGCGCAGGTGGCCGTGGGCCGCCTGGATCGGGAAACAGGGCTCCGAGACCACGGATTCCAGGCCCCGGTTGACCAGGCTCGAGGTGGTCTGCTCAGAGAGCAGCACCTTGAGGCCCAGCTCACGGAAAATGCGGAACCAGAACGGCGCCCACTCGTAGGTGGACATGCTCCAGGGGATACCCACCACCGGGCCGTCGCCGGCCTCCGGGTCGTAACCGGCCAGAAGCTGCTTGCGGCGGAACTCGATCAGGTTCTCGATCACCGGCTCGCGCTCGACCTTCACCGCCTTGCGGTAGCGCTCCGAGCACTTGTCGCCCCAGTAGGTGCGCTCGTTCTCCACGGTGAACTCCTGCATCTGGCAGAAATTGGTGCAGCCCTTGCAGGTGAACTCGCGCATCCTGTAGTTGACCTTTTCCAGGTCGAAGCCGCGGAACTGCGAACGCTGGCTGCCCAGCATCTTCTCGCGGGCCAGCAGGGCCACGCCCAGGGCGCCCATCACGCCGTTGAACGGCGGCACTATGATCCGGGTGTCGAGGATGGAGCTGAACGCCGCGGCCACCGAGTCGTTGTAGGCCGTGCCGCCCTGGAAGAAAATCACCTTGCCGATCTTGCGGCCGCGCACCACGCGGTTGATGTAGTTGGTGGCGATGGAGTAGGCCAGGCCGGCCACGACATCGCCCAGCGGCGCGCCGCGCTGAAGGCAGGCGTTGACATCCTGCTCCATGAACACGGTGCAGCGCTCGCCCAGGCGGATCGGGGTGCGGCTGGACATGGCCACCCGCGAGAACTCGTCCTTGATCTGGATCCCCAGCTCCTTGGCCCGCTCCTCCAGGAAACTGCCGGTGCCCGCGGCGCAGGCCTCGTTCATGGCGAAATCCACCACCACGCCCTGGTCCAGGCTGATATATTTGGAGTCCTGGCCGCCGATCTCGAAGATCGTGTCCGGCTGCATCTCCAGGATCGTGCGCCCGATGAAAGCCGCGCCGGTCTTGTGCGCGGTGATCTCATCGTGCACCGTGTCCGCGCCCACCAGCTCGCCGATCAGCTCGCGGCCGGAGCCTGTGGTGCCCACGCCCCGGATGGCTATCTTCTCGCCCAGATCGGCCTCGATCTCCTTGAGCCCCTTCGAAACGGCCTCGATCGGGCGTGCCTCGGTGCGGAGGTAGATTTCCTTCAGGACGTTCATTTCCTCGTCGATCACCACCAGATTGGTGCTGACCGAGCCGATGTCGATGCCCAGGAACGCGTCTCGCGTCTCGGCTATCTCGGCGGCCGGGACCACGCTCATGCGGTCGCGCAGCAGGACCACGTTCTCCAGGCTGAGCGGCTGGGAGTGCGGGAACTGCTGCTCCTCGGCGATCAGGCCATCCAGGCTGTAGGCGCAGGCGCCCTTTTCGGCGGCCCGCTCGGCCGCCATGACCGCCGCGCCCACCGCGGCGAACGAGGTGTGGAGCTGCGGGATGATCAGCGTGCCCGGCTCCCATTCGAACACTGTCTCCAGGGCCTGCACCACGCCGCCGTTGGCCGCCACACCGCCGATGAACGCCACGCGCGGCTCGACTTTCTTACCCCGGGTGATCGCACTCTTGAAATTGCGGGCCACGGCCTCGCAGAGGCCTTTCAGTATCTCGGCCGGGGTGAAGCCTTTCTGCTGGGCGTGGATCATGTCGCTCTTGGCGAACACCGAGCAGCGCCCGGCGATCCGGGCCGCGCGCGGCGTGCCCAGCACGATTTCGCCGATCTGCTCCACGGTGAAGAGCAGCCGTCCGGCCTGCTGGTCCAGGAACCCGCCCGTGCCCGCGGCGCAGTCGCCGTTGGTGCTGTAGTCGGCGATCCCGACCTTGCCGCTGGCCGAGTCATGCTCCAGCAGGAGGTACTTCGAATTTTCGCCGCCCATCTCGAACACGGTGCGCACATCCGGGTTCAGCAGCTCCACCGCCTTGGCGATGGCGCGGAACTCGTTCTGCGCGGGGAGCTGGAACTGGCGGGACAGGAACGGCGCTCCCGAGCCGGTCCCGGCCACTTCACCCAGACGGCCGCCCACGGTCTGCAGGAGGCTCTCCAGCAGGGCGCGGGTCTCGCGCAGTTGGTTGCCGGAAACGCGCCGGTAGGGGGTGACCGCCACGCGGCACACGGCCCCGTCCGCGGCGCGGGTCAGCTCGAGCACGTGCTCGAACAGCCCCCCCGCGCGCAGGGACTCGAAGAACCCGCGCTCCTCCGGGTCGGTGGAAAACAGGGCGGCCTTTACACTGACCGACCCCAGGTCTACTCCGATATGTACAGCCATAGGATTTGCATCCCATATGTGTGAGGAACAATGCGCCCGGAGCCGATCCCAGTGGGCTCCGGGCAGGAACCGAAAAGCCGGTCGTGGCCGGCTTTCGTCCAGATCGGCCGCCCGCGCCGCGGGCAGCCTGATTCAGGTTCGGTTATCAGAAATACTCGGCCGCGGCCTCCACCACCCGCCGGATCACCTCGTCCAGCTCGCCCTTGATCTGGACCCCTGAGGCCCGCTTATGCCCGCCACCGCCGAACTTGCCGGCCAGCAGGTTCACATCCACCTGCGGCGTCTTGCTGCGCAGACTGATCCGCACCTTGCCGTCATCGGTCTCCCGGAAAAACATGCAGGCCTGCACCGGGTCGATGGAGCGGATGATGTTGATGAAATTCTCGGTGTCCTCCACCGGGACACCGGTTTCCTCGCGCATGCGCCGGGTCATGCTGATCCAGGCCAGACGGTTGTCGTAGGCGAACGCGAGCGTGCCCAGCACCTGACCCAGCAGCACCACGCTGTTCTTGGACCAGCGCTCGAACAGGTAATCGTAGATATGGTGCGGCCCGATGTCGAAACGGGTCAGGCGCGAGGCGATCTCGAACACGCGGTGCGTGGTGTTCTCGAAGCGGAAACAGCCGGTGTCCTTGGCGATGGCGCTGTACAGACAGAACGCCGTACGCTCGTCCAGCGGCAGGCCCATCGACTCGAACAGATCGTAGACCATCTCGCCGCTGGAGCTGGCCGACTCGCGCTGCACCGACCCGGCCGGCGCACCGCCCTCGGAGGGGTGGTGGTCGATGATCAGCACCTTGTCCGCGCGAGCCTGGACCGCGGGGCCCATCAGCGGGCCCAGGCGGCGCCAGATGCCGGCGTCGATGAAAAATATCCGCTCGGCCTGGTCCAGCCGGCGCGCCGACTCCTCCGGGCTCAGGCTGTCGAAACCCACCACCACGCCCTCGGGGTCCAGAAAACGCAAGGCGTGCGGCAGGGTGTCGGGGTTGAGGACAGTGGCGCTCTTGCCCATCCGGCGCAGGGCGTGGTGCAGCGCGAGCTGCGAGCCCACCCCGTCCGCGTCCGGGTCGCGGTGGGTGCAGAGCAGGAAACAGTCCTCCGTTTCGATGGCTTTCTTAATTGCCTCCCACAAGGGCGTGCTCGCTGGTTAAGGTCCTCTGACCCGGCTTCAGTCCCGTCAAGCCGCTGCGGTCAGTTCTGCTGTTCTTTCTGCTGACGGATGGCGGCGCGATGGGCTTTGTACTCGTCCATGGTCATGGAGAACTGCCCCTCGATCGCCTCGCGCTGGTAATGCCCGCCGTTGTAGCTGCAGAACGGGATGATCCGTCCCGCCGGGGTGGCGTAGTGTATGACGCAGCGGCGGACGCGCTCGAAATCGTAGTTGTAGTTGTCCATGAAATGCATGCCGGCCACCAGCAGGGTCTTGTTGGTGTACGTGCCGTCCTTCTCGCCGCGGCCGGCCTCCTTGTCGAAGAACCCGTCCAGGGTCTGCAGGAACTTGGTGAAATCCATGCCCTTGGGCGCCTTCGACTTGTCGAAGAACTTCTGTATCTTATAGAACGCGTTCATCTGGGCGAAACGCTTGAAGCGGCTGGCGCTGGTCTTGGCCGCCTGGATCTCGAGCTCCTTGAACATCCCCTCCACGTCCACGAAGCGGGTGATCGGGATGGCGCGCTTGGTGCCGTGCTCGATGAACAGATATGTGCCCAGCGAGCAGTGCGGGTGGCAGGAGATGTTCACTGTCTCGGACCCGCGCAGCGCGCTGATGATCTTCGAAATGGGGGAGACGAAGCTGAGCGGGTACCAGTCGTCCTTGCTGCAGATGCCGGTCTGGGCCTCGATCTCGCGGGCCAGGTCGGGCAGGGTGAAACGCATCTTCTCGCGCTCCTCGCGGCTGATCCGGCCGGTGATCGAAACCGGCTGGTAGCTGATGCCGCTGGAGACGTCGATGTTGTCCAGGGCGAACTGAAGGATCTTGCCCACCTGGTCCACGTTCACGCCGCCGACGATGGTGGGGACGTAGACTATTTTCAGGCCGAGCTTGCGGATGTTCTCGACCGTGCGGAGCTTGTACTCCATCAGGGCCTTGCCGCGGGTCTGGATGTAGACCTCGTCGTCCACCCCGTCGAACTGCAGGTACACCGTGTGCAGGCCGGCCTCGGCGGCGCGCTCGGCGAACTCGTAGTCGGCGAGCTTGATCCCGTTCGAGGCGATCTGGATGTGGCTGAACCCGTAGGCCTTGGCCGCGGCCACGATCTCCAGGAAATCCGGGTGGACTGTAGGCTCACCGCCCGAGAACTGCACCATGCGCCCGGCCACCGGCTCCTCCTTGCGGTACAGGCTGAGCATCTCGAGCACCTGTTCCTTGGTCGGCTCGTAGACCTTGCCGGTCACGTTGGCGTTGGCGAAACAGATCGGGCAGGTCAGGTTGCAGCGGTTGGTCAGGTCGATATTGCCCAGGGCGGTGTGGCTGGTGTGGTTCTCGCACAGGCCGCAGCTGTCGGGACACTGGGTGTGTTTGGTGCTGGGGTTGGAAAGCCCGCGCCCGTCGCCGAACTCCCATTTCTCGGCTTTCAGGTAGAGCTCCACATCCCCCCAGTAGAGGTCCTTGACATAGCCGTGATCGGGGCAGGTCTTGTCCATGTAGACCTTGCCGTTCTCCTCGAACAGACGGGCCTCGACCGCTTTGCCGCATTCCGGGCAGAGCGAGGTGGTGAAACGCGGCAGACCCTTGACCATATTGTTTATCGGCGCACCACAGTAGGTGGTGTCCAGGGGGTTGCTCGGAATATCTTTCGGGGCGGTAGCCATGGTGCTTTTGACCTCCATTCATCTTCCCCGAGCGGGGAAGTATTTTGGTTATTTACGCCGCGGCGCTCGGCCATCGGCCTGATTGCATCCTGTGGCGTCGCCCTCTCTGTCAGCCGGTGCGGGCGGTGGCTGAGGGCGGCAGATGAAACTCGGTTCGCTTCTTGAAAGGCAGCGGCGCGGGAGAAGCAGCGGGGCCGGCCGGCTTGAGTGACAGTGCAAGAAAAAACGCCTGAAATCGAAAAAAGATACAAAAAGCATATCCAAAGTCAAGAAAGATACGCCTTAAGACGGTTCGTTCCGGAGTTGCACCGCGGCCCCGCGCAAGAGCCCGCCGAGCAGGTTTGCGGCGCTGGCGCGGTTGGCCCCGATCTCCAGACGGCCGTGGCTGCCGGTCAGGGCGAGCAGCTCGCCCGCGGCCGCCTGGGCGTAGTGCGTATGCAGCCCGGTGAGACTCCGTCCGGCCAACTCCACGACCAGATCCGACGGCTCCGGGCAGAAAGCCCGGACCTCCGCGAGCGGAATATCGGTGATCAGGTTGCCGAAACGGTCCACATGGACCACCTGTCCGGCCAGACACCCCTGGGCGCACTCCGGACGGGCCGGCGCGGCCAGCCGTTGCGGATCGGCGACCGGCGGGCCCAGGTGGGACTGCTCGCCGCCAGCGGCCAGGAAAGCCGCCGCCGGGGCGAAAATGTCCCGCCCATGGAAAGTGGCGCTCACCTCGCTGCGCCGATGTTCCGGGCTGGTCAGTTCCCGGCATTCGGACCAGCCGGCGGAGAGCAGCGGCTCGAACACCCCGTTGTCCGGACCCACGTACCAGCGGCCGCCGCTTTGCAGGGCCAGCGCCCGGCGGTGGCTTCCCACCCCCGGATCGACCACGGTCAGGTTGACTGTCCCGGCCGGAAAGAAGTTGCAGCAGCTCTCCAGCACAAAGGCCGCCTCGGCGATGTCGCCCGGGCCGATCTCGTGCGTGATGTCAACCAGTTGAGCCGCCGGGCAGAGCGTGAGCAGCACCCCCTTGAGCGCCCCCACGTAGCCGTCGCGCGTCCCGAAATCAGTCAGCAGCGTGATCAGCGGCCTGTCCATGCCTTAAGGTCCAGTCTCAGTCGCCCGCCGTCGGTGTGTCCATCCTGTGGCGGCGCCAGTTTCTCACGCCGCGCACGAAGAACAGCAGGGCCAGCAGTCCAAGGAACACGGCCCAGCCCTGGCTTTTCTCCGACAGGACCACCCAGACCGTGAAAAGCACCAGCGCCGAGCTGACAAACAGGTCGACTTTGTAATAATTACCTTCTATACGCTCGAGTTCCTCAAGCGATTCAGCTTTCGGTTTCTCTTCCATCCCTGTCCCTGTCAGGCCGGGGGCCTGTCGCGGCAAGCCCGGGGGGCCGCAAATGAGCGAGAGCCGGATTGTATCTACGGTTTATACGATTATGCCACAACCCGGCCGGATGTGTCAAGACAACAACCACGTGTCTCCGGCGTTGTTTCCCGCGCGGCTCAGACCCCGCCCAGCACCTCGCGGTTCAGGCAGTAGCGCGCGCGCTGGCCGCTCAGAACCTCGACCATGTTGCGCGCGGCTTTCTCTTTCAGCTCGTCGAAAGACTCGTTGGAGAAGAACGAGATGTGCGGGGTGAGGACCACGTTTTTGAGGCCCACGAGCGGGTTGCCTTTCTCGGGCGGCTCGCAGGTGAGCACATCCAGGCCCGCCGCGGCGATCTTGCCGCTTTTCAAAGCCGCGGCCAGGTCGGCCTCGTTCACCAGCTTGCCGCGGCTGGTGTTCACGATCAGGGCGCCGTCCTTCATCTTGGCCAGGTTGGCGGCGTTGATGATCTTCTCGGTGTCCTTTGTGGCCGGGGCGTGCAGGCTGAGGAAATCGCTCTCGGCCAGCAGGGTGCCGAGGTCGACCAGCTTGACCTCCATGTCGGTAGTTTTGACAAAGGGGTCATAAGCCAGCACGCGCATGTTGAAAGCCAGGGCCTTGCGCGCGGTCATGCGGGCGATGGCGCCGAAACCCAGCAGGCCGAGGGTCTTGCCAGCGGTGCGGGGCACCGGCCCGGCCAGGCGGAAATCCCAGCCCCCGGCCGTGACATCGTTCGCCAGCAGGGTGACCTTGCGCACTAGGTCGAGCAACAGGGCCATGGCGTGGGTCGAGACATCGTCCTGGCAGTAATCGGGAACGTTGCAGACCGCCACACCCTTGCGCGTGGCCGCCTCGAGGTCCAGGTTGTCCACCCCGACTCCGTAGCGCGAGAGCACCTTGAGGCTGTCCAGCTTTTCCACGGCCTTGGCCTTGATCGGCGCGTACTGGCTGAGGATGCCGTCCGCCCCGGCGCACCTGGCGATCACCTCGTCCTCGGTCTTGCAGTCTAAAAGCTCCCACTCGAAGCCGGCCTGCTCGAACACCTTGCGCTCGACCTCGACCGTGCCGTGGTCGCAGTCGGATATGACAACCTTGAATCGGGACATCGGACACTCCTTGTGCTATCGACAGTCTGAGGTCTGAATTGATTTGCAATGAAGGAATAAACGATAAAAATAAAACCCATCCCTCAATTTTTCAAGGATTAAGGACCGGTTGCGGCGGTCGTCGCAGGCTGAAAGGGCAGGGTCAGAAACGGTCAGCGGGAGGGAGCCGGAGCGCCGGCGCCGCCCGCGGCGTAGCTTTCGGCCATGCGGATACGTTCCTCCGGCAAGGGGTGGCTGCCGTAGACCTCTTGCAGCAGCCGGGGCGAGAGCAGGTCGGCCTTGGCGTGGCGGACGAGCTGCTGCTCCACAGTGATGAACGCCTCGCTGTCGCCGGTCAGCACCAGTGAGATCAGGTCGGCCTGGCGCTCGAAACGGCGCGAGACCGCGCTCACCAGCGGCGCGGTCAGAGTGCCCGACAGGTTGAGCAGGAACGGCAGCAGCACCAGGAGCACCAGGCTGGTCCGCTCCGGCAGCCCGAAAAAGGCGCGCGCCGCGCCGCTGCCAAGCAGCCACCAGAAAAGCCACAGCCCCAGCACCACACCCACGGTCTCAAGCAGGAAACCTTTCAGGATGTGGTTCGCTTTCCAGTGGCCCAGCTCGTGCGCCACCACGGAGAGCACCTCGCGGCCGCTGCATTCTTTCACCAGGGTGTCGTAGAGCACCACGCGACGGCTGTTGCCCAGGCCGGTGAAATATGCGTTCAGGTAGGTGCTGCGGCGGCTGGCGTCCATTACGTACACGTTTTTCACCGGCACCCCGGCGTGCGCCGCCAGGGACTGTATCTGCCCGGCCAGGGCGCTGTCCGCCAGCGGAGTGAACTTGTTGAACAGCGGGTCGATCAGCCAGGGGCTGATCCAGATGCCGAACGCCGATATTGCCAGAATCACCGCCGCGGCCGGCAGCGGCCAGAGCGTGGGCAGGGTGCGGACAAGCCACAGCACCGGCAGGCCGACCAGGCTGAGGATAAGCGTGTTGAGCAGCAGGGATTTGACCAGGTCAAGCAGCCAGGTGCCAACTGTGATAGTGGAAAGCCCGGCTTGGCGCTGGATCACGAACTCGCTGTAGGCCGCCACCGGGGAGAAAATCAGGGTGCGGATCACGAGCACGGCCAGGACGAACAGCGGCAGGGCCAGCCACCAGCGGCCGCCGGCCCACGGCAGGAGCGATGCTTCCAGGCGCGCGCCCAGCCCGGCGAACAGCAGTGCGCAGTAGAGGGCGTAGAACAGGACACGGTATACCGGGAACAGCACATTGCGGCGCTGCACCAGCTCGCGCCCGGTGTCGATATCCTTCTCGGTGAAATGCCGCAGCACTTCCTCCAGCCGTAACGGGCTGCGGTCTCCACGGGCGCGCATTAGGTACACGGCGGCGTCCCAGGCCACGAAAGGTGCGAGCAGGGCCGCGATCAGCAACACTCTGGCCATCGTTTTTCCTCTGAAGGGGGGGTGATGTACCTCTAATAATACAGAATTGGACCTCCCGCAGTCAACTTGTGCCTTGTCAGGTGCAGTGCGGAATTGACAGCCGGCCCGCCCCGGTCTTATTATTCGCCCAGCGGAATTGACCGGAGCAGGATTGACCACAGGACAACAACTGCCTGTCCCACTGGAACCGGAGAACCCTGATGAGACATTACCTCGTACTTTCCGGCCTCGGGCCGGACAAACCCGGGATCGCCCGCGAGCTGAGCGCCGCCGCGTTCGAGACCGGGCTGAGCCTGGAGGACAGCCGCATGGCCGTGCTGGGCGGCGAGTTCGCGATCCTGGTGCTGCTGGCCGGAGACAAACACGGTCTGGAGAGTTTTTCCAGGCGGATCGAGGAACTGGAGGCTGCCACCGGCCTCAGCCTGAACCTCAAGCCCACCCTGGCCCGTCCCGAGCAGCGCGTGGAGGCCGGCGCCCCGGTCCGGATCAGCGTGGTGGGGATGGACCGCACCGGGATCGTGTTCCGGGTGACCAACCTGCTGATCCGCCACGGGATCAATATCGACAGCCTGGAGACCGCGGCCCGTCATGCCCCGGTCACCGGCAGCCCGATGTTCCACCTGGAGCTGACCGCCGCCGTGCCCGAGGATGTTTCGCTGCGCGGCCTGCGCGAGGAGCTGGCCTCCCTGTGCGATGAGATGAACCTGGACTACACCCTGGAAGCCCTGAGCTGAGAGAGTCAGAGCACCGCCTCGTTTTGCGGGCCGTAACCGGATGGGGTAGGGGCATTCATGACTTGCCCCTACCGAACGGCTCCATCGGTCCGGCTTTTCCCGTGACTTGTCCAACCTAAACCGCTCCCCCTGGAGAGAAACCGATGCCGCCGCGCCGGATAGTGCTCGCCGTCCTGTTTTGCCTGACAATCAGTAGTCGTACATGTCCGGCCGACCAATCCGGCTGGCCCGACTGGAAAGATCTGCCCGTGGAAAGCATGTCCGGCCGTTTCGGACAGTTCATGGAGGGCTACCGCTACCGCAAGCTGGGTTACCTGACCCTGATCAGCGACGGGGCGGATGTCTATTCGATCTCCATGGGCCGGAACGTGAGCCTGGGGCGGCCCAACCTGCCGCCGGCCTACTGTTACACCGAGAGCTTCGGCTGGACCGGCGCGAGGAAAGTCTGGCGCTGGGGCGCGGACAGCCTGGTGCTGCACGAATCCCTGCTCGCGCCGGGATTTCTCTACGAAAGCTCGGCGCACTCGTTCCGCTGGGCCTGGGAGGAAAAGAGCAAGGCGCGCGGGTTTGTCCTGCCGCTGCAAAGCGGCCCGCGGTATTTCGGCGAGGGCGAGCCCTACAAGGCCGAGCTTCACGGCCCTCTCGCCGCCAACTGGCTGCTCATGACTTTCAACGGCTCGGGCGCCCCGGTGGACTGCCCGCTTCTGTTCGTGTTCGAGAAAGCGCCGCGCTCCATGAACATTGTCACCCACGAGTTCTGCGACCTGGGCTTCGACGGCCCGGCGGGCAAGATAGTCATGCTGCCGCTGTACGGGGTGCGCAAGTACGATTTCGCGCTCAGCGCCGCCTGGCGCAAGAGTATCCCGGCGGAGGTGACAGCCGTCTGCAATGAGCTGGCCGCCCGCTGCGAACACTATCCGGTGGGTTGTCGCGTGAAGTTCCGCCTCGACGGCGACAGCCTGCGCGTGCGCGAGGCGTTCAGCTTTATCTCGTTCGAGGGAGCAACGCAGCCGCGCCTGGCCCCAATTGCGCCGTTTGTCCGGCTGGCGCAGAAGGACGGCTACCCGGTGGGGCTGAACGGCAAGCTGGTCGAGGCCGGTTACCCCACGCATTACGGCCCTCTGGACTGGGTGGAGGGCGAGGCTGTCGAGTACTGCCTGCCGCTCTGCCCCTATGTGGATAAGACCGTGCTACCGGTGGCTCTCTCCGGTGTTCCCGGTCAGGCGAAAGTCGAAAAGCGCCTGGCCGAATACCTGGCCGCGCCCGACCTGCTCTGGCCCGGGGATGAGGACTACCATCCGGATGACCTGATGGACACCCTGCACAACCTGCGCCTTCTGGCCTGGGCCGCCTGGTCGCTGCCGTCGAAGCAGAGGGACAAGTCGCTCGAGGCCCTGTCCCGGCCGGGGCTGGAACGGGTGGAGCAGACACCGTTCCACCGCTATCTCGACCCGGTGGCCGGACGGAGCTATCTGCGCGACAGCACCGTGTTCGCCGTGCGCGGGCCGGTCTCGTACGACGCCGACTGGTACAACGGGTTCGAGCTGGCCGGGGTCTGGGCCTGGCGTCAGTTTGGGGACAGAAAGGAAGGTTTGGACCTGGCGCGAAAGCACTGGGCGCTCTGGACCGGCCTGCGCGACTACTACGAGATCTACCATGACTGGGCGGTCAGCGCCTCGCTGAGCGACCCGCGGGGCAACCTTCTGGATTTCGACTGCATGCGTAACGGCTGGGCGGGGCTGATCGCCTACGCCCGCCTGGCCCGCGAGCTGGGCCAGACCGACCTGTACGAGCGCACGATGTTCCTGGTGAGCCGCATGATGCTGGCCCATTACGCCCAGTGGTCTCTGGGCGGCTACCTGTACGACCAGTCCGCGACCTATGCCCCGGACTCGGGCAAGGGCATCCTGGCCTGGCCGCGCGAGGATATCCTATGCGTCGAGGCCCTGGATGCCTATGGCCCGCACCAGATCATGCTTCCGGATGACGATTCCCCGTACTGCCTGAGCGCCAATATCCCGGAGCACGCCCTGTTCCTGGAGGATTTCGGCCTGACCCCGCGCCTGCAGCATCTGGTCTACGACCTGGTTCCCAAGTACCAGCCCGGCTGGAACACGTTCGACCCCTCAAAGTTCAAGACCCTCTACGGCGATGACACGGATGCCTGGTGGCGGGCCAACGCCGCGGCCGGGCGATATTTTTATTTCCTCGACCCACTGCTGTTCAGCCGGGCGATGAATTTCCACGAGCCGCTGGAGGAGCTTCTCGGCCACCGCCGCCTGGATTGGCTGAGCGGCCAGGCGGTCGAGGCCATGCTGGTGGGGAGCCGCCCGGAACTCGTGGCGCCGGTGAGTGTGGAGTTCCGGGGCAACCGCTGGGACGAAAAAGCGCAGAGCCTCGAATTCAGCCTGGAGGGCCGTGGCCCGGCGCGGATCGAAATCCGCAACTGCGGCAAGCCGGTAAAGGTCGAGCCGCCCCTGACGGTGGATTACGACCCGGCGCGGAGGATCGCGGTTTTCAGCCTGAATCTGAACGGCCTGCAGAAAACGCGGGTCTGGTTCTGAGGACAGCGGGTAGATAAAAAAGCCGGACAGCGTTAACGGGTGAGCTGTCCGGCTTTTTGTTTTTGTCAGATGTCCAGGGCCTTGACCTGTTCCAGGGCCTGGCCGGGGTCGCGGTCATCTATCCCGATCAGCGGCAGGTCCACCCCGGATTCGGCCAGGGCCGCGCTCAACTCCTCCATCAGCGCGCCCTTGCCCGGCTGGTTGCCGTTGTAGGCGTGGCTGTTCACCCCGCAGCAGGGGCTGGTGTCTATACCCAGCACGGCCAGCACCTTGAACCCGTGTTTGCGGTACTGGTTGGTCTGGTAGATGATGTCCTGGGCCAGGCCCTGCAGGAAACGGCGGTTGCCGGCCGTGGAGAGCTGGTCGTAGATATTGCCCAGGCGTCCCAGGCCCAGGCTGGCCAGCTCCGGGCAGGTGTACTGGGCGATCCCGATGTTGTTCTCCAGAAGGTATTGTGGAATCCGGGGAATCGAGGCCGGGAACGAGTTGCAGCTCGCGCAACGGGCGTTCTGGTTGAGCACGCAGTGGGCCACGAAAATCACCTTGCGGCTGCGTCCGTCCTCGAACGAGGGCGCGTTGTCGATCATCCGTTCCGGGGCGCTCTTGCCGTCCAGGTGCCCGGCCCGGAGGGCGCGGGGCCGCAGCAGGGCCGCCGCAGCAGCGAACCCCGGCAGGCTCGCCAGGAAAAACTTGCGGTTGATGAGGTTTTGGAAAGGCATAATGGGGAGTCTCCAATGTTGAGGGGAGAAATGTGGATGCAGGTTGAAGTTTGCGCCTCCCCCTTTAAGAAAGGGGGAATGAGGGGGATTTAACCTGAGACCAGCCTCATTTCCACTTGTCGAGCTATTTCCTGGACCACCGCATCCAGTTCCAGCAACACCTGACGGCTGTCGAACCGGAGCACTTCCAGGCCTTTGGCTTTGAGGGACGCATCCCGCTGACGGTCTTCCTCGTTATGGGCGGGATCAAGGTGCTGGGAACCGTCGATTTCAATTACCAACCCGGCCCGCGGGGCGTGGAAATCCACGATATACTGCCCCAAAGGTTTCTGTCTGTAGAAAAGAACCCCGTGCAACTGTTTACCGCGCAGCTTGGACCAGAGTTTCTTTTCGCTGTCTGTCAGGTTGGAGCGCAAGCTGCGGGCGTATTCTTTGAGGTGTTTGCTGTATTTCTGCATACGCTTCCGGACAGAGGAAGGAAGTTATTGATTCCACTAAATCCCCCCTGCCCCCCTTTGGGAAAGGGGGGAGCTAAAGCCCTGCCCAATGGGGGATTACCGGCCTCCCCCTTTTTCAATGGGGGATTGAGGGGGATTATGGTATGAATTCTTTAAGGCGATATTCTATTTCCTTGCGGTTAATATTGTCTTTGTAACTGAAATAAATTAAATCAATTTTGTTTTCTTTGCATAACCTTGCTTTCTGTTCGTCTAACTTTTTTGTCTGAGACAAACCTTCTTCACCTCCGAAAAGCTTGACAGGTTCGAAATGCTGTTTTCCTTGGTATTCGATTGCCAATTTTAAAGATGGTATAAAAATATCGAGCTTTTGCATTCCTAACCATGAAGGTCTGGCTTGATGAACGACTTCTTTATCTGGAAAAATATCTCTAATCATTTTTAATAATTCAATCTCTGAAATCCATCCTTCTCCAATGTGTGGCAAACCGATAATCTCCCGGATTTCATTCTCGGCATCGCATTTGCTGATGCCTTTTTCGATTGATGTGCGATAAATATAGGGGCCATAATGAACCATAACTGAACTGCCATACATTGGGTGACAGAAAAACAAATTAGAGCTTCTTTTATTGCATATATGGCAAATGCTATTCCTAAATTCAGAAGACTTGTATGCATTTATAAACAGATGTGGCCATCCGCTTTCTGAATATTGAGATTTTAGCGCAATTGCTCTTGGGTATTCAATTTCAAGAGCCTTTCTAAAGCATTCACAAAAGTAAGATTTTCCGCAGATCTTGCAGATAAACCTTAATGCCCAATCCCAAACGCTGTCAATATATGGAACGAGTAATTCGGTTTTACATTTGCAGTTTTGGCATAGTGTTTCCGCAACTGGCTTGATTGGGTCGGTCAAGATGTTCATGTTTCGCAATCTGATGATGTATTTG
>JAJFUG010000158.1 GCA_021372515.1 bacterium | reverse complement strand
CCAGGGCCTCGAGCAGTGAGTTTATTTTTTCCAGCCCGAGCTTGATCCCGAAACGCTGGAGGCCGTAGAGCGCCTCGACCGCGGCGGGGTAGTCGGGGATAGAGTCAATTTTCAAAGCAATACCTCAAAAGATAACCCCTTTCAGAAAGGGGAATCACTTCGTGGACCGTAGAGCCTGGCTCCACGAAGTTTGAGCGGAGCATGCTATTGGGATTAAATCCTCCCGCCCCCCTTTGTAAAAGTGGGGGACCAGCCGACAGGCTTGCAGCGCTGACCCCAACCGTGACACACCCCGCCCGCTGACGCGGGCACCCCTCTTGAGAGGGGATTTGTCCCGCCCCGGCCGGTCGTCTCTACACCAGCTTCGGCCTTTATTGGCGCATTCCTACCGATAAAGAACCCCGCGGTGCGCCATTCGTTCCGCGGGGTCCGGTGTGCGGCGGAAAGCTCTGTGCAGCCGGTCAGAGCAGCTCGCTGTAATTTTCACGCAGCTTGCGCAGCGCGGCCACGATCTCCTCCAGCCCGGCCTGGTCGGCCAGCAGCAGGTTCTGCAGCAGCCAGAGGGCCTCGCCGCCGGTGAACCGCTCGGTGACCGGGCAGTGGAACTTGCCGTAGTCGATCACCTCACCGCGGAAGACGTGGCTCTTTATCCGGTCGAAGGGGCCGACATTCTTTTCCAGCATGAAACGCTGGCGGTAGATGGGGGTGAAATATCCGCAGTGCGCCGGCCTGACACCCTCGGCATTAAGGGCCTTGATGAACTGTTCGCGGCTGAGGCCGCCCCAGGCGGCCTGGTCGTAGCGCAGGATCAGGAAATGACAGCTCGATGCCGTGGCGTAGGGCGGAAGCTGCAAGGGGGTGATCCCCTCGATGCCGGCCAGTTCGCGGCGCAGGAAAGCCGCGGCGGCCTGGCGCTGGGCCAGCATGGGTTCGTAGCGCTCGAACTGGGTCAGGATGACTGCGGCCTGGAGCTCGCTCAGGCGGTAGTTGCCGCCCAGCAGGCCGTGCTCGTGCCAGAGGCCCCCGCGCACCCGTCCGCAGTTGATGAACGAGCGGCACTTTTCGGCCAAATCTGGATCGTTGGTCGTAACCGCGCCGCCCTCACCGCCGGTGATGTGCTTCGAGCTCTGGAAGCTGAAAGTCCCGGCCGCGCCGATGGAGCCGGCCTTGCGGCCGTTGTGCTCACTGCCCCAGGCCTGGCAGGCGTCCTCAATCACCACCAGCGAGTGCCTGGCCGCCAGGGCGTTCAGGCTGTCCATGTCCGCCACGGTGCCTGCCAGGTGCACGGGCAGGATGGCGCGGGTGTTCTCGGTGATGAGTTCCGCCGCGGATTCGACCGAGATGTTGCCGGTGTCCGGGTCGATGTCGGCGAACACGGGGACCATGTTCGATTCGAGCACCGCGGTGGCAGTGGCGACAAAGGTATAGGCCGGCACGATCACCTCACAGCCGGCGGGCAGGCCGGCAGCCACCAGGGCGGCGCGCAGGGCCAGGGTGCCGCTGGACATGGCGATGGCCTGGTCGCAGCCGCAGAAGCGGCCGAACTTTTCCTCCAGTTGGCGGACCCGGCTGCCGTTGATCCCCCAGACCCCGCTCTTTATTACCTCCTGTACGGCTTTCAACTCGTTGGCGTCCCAGAACGGCCACTGGGGGTAGGCCGCCTCGCGCACCGGGCGTCCCCCGTTGATCGCAAGCTTGGGCATAGTGACTCTGTCCTTTCCTGAGGCGGGCATGCGGCCCGCGACGCTTTTTATCGGCGAATGCAGTTCAAAAAACAGCCACCTTCATTCCGGGCAGACAGTCCCGGGCGGAGTCGGCGATTTGCTCCAAACGCTCACGGGGCACGGCCTTGAGACGGCTCTCGGCCGGGGTGCGGTCAAGGCTGTAAACCTGCAGGGCCTGCGGGCGGATACGTGTCAGGGCGGCCAGCCAGAGCTCGATGTCGCGGGGGCCGCAGTTGCTCAGCGGCCCGTCGAAAAACAGCGACTGTATCTCCACCCGCTCCAGCGCGGCCAGGGCCTCGACCACCTTGTCGAACTCGATGCCCGGGCGCGGGCGGTTGATCTGGTCGAACAGGACCGGGCTGCCGGCATCCAGTTTCATCACCGGGCGGTCGATCAGGCGGAAAGCGCGCCGCACCTCGGGCGCGGTGATCGTGGAGCTGTTGGAGAGGATGACCAGCGGCACACCGGGGGCCAGGCGGTCGCGCACCGCAGCCACCAGACGGACTGTCGGCTCGAAGCGCGGGTGCAGGGTCGGCTCGCCGTTGCCGGCCAGGGTGACCGCATCCACCGGACCAAGCGCGGGCAAGGCGGCCTCCAGGGCCTCGGCCACCTCCTCGGGGGTGGGCAGGCCGAGGTGCTCGACGCTCTCGGGGCCCTCCCAGTTGCAGCAGGTCCAGCCATACTGGCAGTAGAGGCAATCAAAGGTGCAGACTTTCCACTGCGTGGGCAGGATGTTCACGCCCAGGGAACGGCCCAGGCGGCGGCTGTCCACCGGGCCGTAGATTATCTTGGTCTGAAGCGGACGCTCTTTCATACCCATGCCACACCTCCCGAGACACCTGTCGTACCGCAATCTATCGGATCACGCAGCTACCTAATGCTACTCGAACACCACCTTGATGAAACGCCGCTTGCCCACCCGCACGAAATGCTCGCCCGCGGGCTCCAGCTTATAGTCTCCGCTCTCCACTTTCACATCATCCACGAACACCGCGCCCTGGGCGATCATGCGGTTCGCCTCGCTGGAGCTTTTGACCAGGCCGGTCTCGCGCAACAGGCCGGGCAGCCAGAGCGGCTCACCTCCGGCGGGCAGGCTGTGCCGCTCCACCTCGTCCGGCCGCTCCTTGCGCACCACGACGCGCTCGAAATGCTCGCGTGCGGCGGAGGCGGCCGCCTCGCCGTGATAGAGCGCGGTGACATCCAGGGCCAGGTCGCGCTTGATATCGCGCGGGTTGGAGCCATCCGCCAGGGCAGCCTTAATCCGCTGGAGCTTTTCCAGCGGCGCGGCAGCCACCAGCTCGTAGTAGGTGTAGATCATCTCGTCCGGGATGGACATCACCTTGCCGTAGATCTGCTCGGCCGGCTCGTTGATCCCGATGTAGTTGCCCAGGCTCTTGCTCATCTTGTGGACGCCATCCAGCCCCACCAGCAGCGGCATGGTCAGCACCACCTGGGGCTCCTGGTTCCAGGAGCGCTGCAGGTCGCGTCCCACGAGCAGGTTGAATTTCTGGTCCGTGCCGCCCAGCTCCACATCCGACTTCAGGGCCACAGAATCATAACCCTGCATCAGGGGGTAGAGGAATTCGAGGATCGAGATGGGGCGGCCCTCGGCGTAGCGCTTGGCGAAATCATCCCGCTCCAGCATGCGGGCCACGGTGTAGAGGCCGGTGAGCTGCATCAGCCCCTCCACCCCGAGCTGGCCCAGCCAGCGGCTGTTGAAATCCACCACCGTGGCGGCCGGGTCGAGGATCTTGAACACCTGTTCCTTGTAGGTCTCGGCGTTGGCCAGGACATCCTGGCGGGTCATGGTGCGGCGGGTCTCGCTGCGTCCGGTGGGGTCGCCGATCATGGCGGTGAAATCGCCGATCAGGAACACCACCCGGTGTCCGAGGCTCTGGAAGTCGCGCAGTTTCTGGATCGAGACCGTGTGGCCGAGGTGAATGTCCGGGGCGGTGGGATCGAAGCCCTGCTTGACCGTGAGGGGGGTGCCGGCGCCGAGGCTGCGGCTGACCTTGCGCTCCAGCTCCTCCTCGGAGATTATCTCCACCGCGCCGCGGCGGATGAGGTCCATCTGTTCGTTAAGCGGCGGAAAGGCCATTTATGGGGGTGCTCCTGTGCGCTGCCCAGCGTTGAAAAAGTAACGTGTCCGAAGCTGTATTATACAGATTAATCAAGATTTAATAATAAAAGGGCCGCCAAAAATCAAGGCTGTTCCGACCCGGAGCTTTTGGCGCGCAACTTGCGGCAGCGGGCCGAGGGTTTTATTTTATTTCTTTTGTTCCATGAAGAAACGGGAAAGAAACGACAGAATGGATTAAGTGATGGCTGCTTTGAGAAGGAAAAAGAAGGAGGAGCGGGCCGAGGGTGCGCCGCGGTTCGGGACGCTCGTGCGGGTGGGGCTGTTCGTAGCCACGATCACGATCTTTTTCGGCCTGGGCATGGGCGTGGGACTGCTCAAGTATTTCAGCGCCGGGCTGCCCTCGATCGCCAAGATGGAGCTGGACCCGCCCAACCTGGTGACCCGCATTTTCGCCCGCGACAGCACGCTGTTGGCCGAGCTTTACACCGAGCGCCGGGTGCCGGTCTCGCTGGACCGTATTCCGCAGAGCCTCAAGGACGCGCTCCTGTCGGTGGAGGACCGTAAGTTCTACACCCACTGGGGAATCGATGTCTGGGGCGTGATCCGCGCGTTCTATATCAACCAGCTCACCCACAGCATCCAGCAGGGAGGCTCGACAATCACCCAGCAGCTGGCCCGCGAGCTGTTCCTGACCCGCGAGCGCACCTACAGCCGCAAGGTGCGCGAGGCGATCCTGGCCTGGGAGATCGAGCGCACCTACACCAAGGATGAAATCCTGGAGCGCTATTTCAACCAGATCTATTTCGGCAGCGGGGCCTGGGGCATACAGGAGGCGGCGCGGACCTATTTCGGCAAGGACGTGAGCCAGCTCGACCTTGCCGAGAGCGCGGTGCTGGCCGGGCTGCCCAACGCGCCCAGCCGCAACAGCCCGCTCAACAACATCGACGCCGCCCGGGAGCGCCGCAACTGGGTGCTCGAATGCATGGTCGAGACCGGCTGCCTGGGCCGGGCGCAAGCCGACTCGGTCAAGGCGACGCCGATCAACCTGTCGGGCGGTCGCTCGCGGGAGTGGGTGGCGCCCTATTTCGTGGACTACGTGCGCCAGCTCCTGCTGCAGGACTACGCCGAGGAGGACCTCTACCGTCTGGGCCTCCAGGTCTACACCGGGCTGGATGTGCGCATGCAGAAAGCCGCCGAGAAGGCGCTGGAGGAGCAAATCCAGTACATCGAGGCGGGCAAGATACGACCGTTCAACCACCCGACGCGGGCCAAAATCCTGGAGAAGGGCGGGATCAAGGACAACGAGCAGCCCAACATGGATTATCTCGAGGGCGCGATGCTGACCCTGGACCCGGCCAGCGGGGATATCCTGGTGATGATCGGCGGGCGCAGCTACTGGGAGAGCAAGTTCAACCGCGCCGTGCAGGCCCTGCGCCAGCCGGGCAGCGCGTTCAAGCCCTTTGTCTACACCGCGGCCATCGACAACGGGATCCCGGCCTGCCAGGTGGTGGAGGATTCACCCATCTCGATCCCGCAGGCGGACGGCACGATCTGGCGTCCCTCCAACTACGAGGGTGAGTTTCTGGGGCCGATCACCCTTCGCACCGCGATGATGAAATCGGTCAACCTGGTGGCGATCAAGACCCTGATGACCGTGGGCGCTGAGACCGTGGCGGCCTACGCCCGCCGGATGGGGATCACCTCGAAGATCCCGCCGGTGGAGTCGATGGCCGTGGGCAGCGCGGATGTCTACCCGATCGAGCTGGTGAGCGCCTACACCACCTACCCCAACCTGGGGGTGCGGGTGGGCCCGCGCGCGATCCGCGAGATACGCGACAGCCGGGGCAACCTGGTGCGCTCGTTCCAGCCGGACCGCGAGGAGGCGCTCTCGCCCCAGACCGCCTATATCGTGCTGAGCATGATGCGCGACGTGGTGGACCACGGCACCGGCTACGGGGCGCGCCAGGCCGGGTTCACCGTGCCGGCCGGGGGCAAGACCGGCACGACCAACAACTACACGGACGCCTGGTTCGTGGGTTACACCCCCGACCTGGTCTGCGGGGTGTGGATCGGGTTCGACCGCCCGCAGCGGATAATGAACACCGGCACGGGCAGCCTTCTGGCCCTGCCGGTCTGGACCGAGTTTATGAAAGCGGCCTACGAGACAATGACCCCGCGCGATTTCGACAGCCCGGCGGACGGGCTGACCACGCGGCTGATCTGCAAGGCCAGCGGGATGCTGGCCACGCGGTTCTGCCCACCGCAGTCGGTCTACACCGAGATTTTCAAGGTGGGAACCGAGCCGGGCGAAAACGAGGAGTGTTTCGTACACAAGCCGTCGATTTACTCCCAATAGCTGATTCCGGCCCGGGCCGGAGTCATACATGTAAGGATAATCAGCGCACGGGGCAGTTCCGCTCAGGAGTTGCCCCGGCTCATTTCAGCCCTCTTCCACGGAGGCTCCGGCCATGCGCAGCACCGCGTTCCTTTCCCTCCTGCCGCTCCTTCTCCCGCTTATCGGCTCCTGCTCCAGGGAACAGGTTAAGGCCGACACGATAATCCGCGGCGGCACGGTGTATGACGGCACGGGCGGCGAGCCCGTGGTGGCCGATATCGCCCTGCGCGGAGATTCGATCCTGGCGATAGGGCAACTCGGCGACAGTTACAAGGGGGCGAGAGAGATCGACGCCACCGGGCTGGCGGTCAGCCCGGGCTTCATCAACGTGATCAGTTGGGCGCAGGATGCCCTGATCGCGGACGGCCGCAGCCAGAGCGACCTGCGCCAGGGGGTGACCCTGGAGGTGATGGGCGAGGGCGAGTCGATGGGGCCGCTGAACGAGAAGATGAAGCAGGAGAAGCTGGAGCGTCAGGGCGATATCCGCTACGACATAGAATGGTCCACCCTGGGCCAGTTCCTGGAGTACCTGGAGCGGCGCGGGGTGTCGACCAACGTGGCCTCGTTCCTGGGGGCGGCCACTCCGAGAGTCAATGTGATCGGCTACGAGAACCGTCCGCCCACACCGGACGAACTGGAGCGGATGAAAGAGATCACCGCCCGGGCCATGGCCGAGGGCGCGCTGGGCGTGGCCTCGGCGCTGATCTACATGCCCGGCTCCTACTCGACCACCGAGGAGCTTACCGCCCTGGCCTCGGTCTCGGCCCAGTACGGCGGAATCTACATCTCGCATATCCGCTCCGAGGGCAACCGTTTCCTGGAGGCTCTGGACGAGTTCCTCGAGATCGCCCGCCGCTCCGGGGCGCGCAGCGAAATCTACCATTTCAAGGCCGCGGGACAGGTCAACTGGGACAAGCTGGAGCAGGCCATAGCCAAGGTGGAGGCCGCCCGCGCCGAGGGCCTGCCCGTGACCGCGGATATCTACCCCTACACAGCGGCCGAGACCGGGCTGTATGCGGTGATGCCCACCTGGGTGCAGGAGGGCGGGTTCGAGGCCTGGGTGGAGCGCCTTCAGGACCCGAAGGTGCGGGAGCGCCTTCGCCGCGAGATGAACGAGCCGGGCGAGGGCTGGGAGAACTTTTTCTACCTGGCCGGGGCTGAGAATATCAAGCTGGTGGGCCTCAAGAACGACTCGCTCAAGGCCCTGACCGGCATGAGCCTGGCCGAGGTGGCCGCCCGTAACGGCACCAACCCGGCCGAAACCTCCATGGACCTGGTGCTGCGCGACGGCAGCCGGGTGAGCGCGGTGTTTTTCCTGATGTCCGAGGAGCAGGTGCGGCGCAAGATCAGCCTGAGCTGGGTCTGTATCGGCTCGGATGCCGAGAGCTCGGCCCCGGAGGGCGTGTTCCTGAAGGCCAGCGCGCACCCGCGGGCCTACGGGACATTCGCCCGGGTGCTGGGAAAGTACGTGCGCGAGGAGAAGATTATCAGCCTGGCCGAGGCTGTGCACCGCATGAGCGGCCTTCCTGCGACCACCCTGCGCCTGGAGCGCCGGGGGTTCCTTAAGCCCGGCTATTTCGCCGATATCGTGGTGTTCGACCCGCAGACAATCAGCGACCGCTCCACCTACGAGCAGCCGATGCAGTACGCCACCGGGGTGAAGCACGTGCTGGTCAACGGCACGCCGGTGATCCGGGACGGGGAGCACACTGGGGCCAAGCCTGGACGGTTCGTGCGTGGGCCGGGGTACAAGGGCTGAGGGTTGCGGCGGCGGCAATGGATTTCTGTAGGGGCAGGCCCCTGTGCCTGCCCCATTTTTTCGGGCGGCCACAGGGGCCGCCCCTTCAGACCAGCGCAACCTTGCACGGGGGAATTCCCTTTGCCTTGCACCGGGCGCGGCGGTAAATTCAAAGGAAGAGACTCTCCACTCGACAACAACATTTCTCGACGAACCGATAGAGGTAAAAATGGAACGCAAACCGAACAAGATGCGCGCCAAGCTGGCCGCGGGCGGCCTGTGCGTGGGCAGCGCGATCCACTCCTGGAGCCCCAACGTGATGGAGATCGGCGGGTACGCCGGGTTGGATTTCATGCGGATCGACAACGAGCACGCCTGGCGGCAGGACTCCTCGGCCGAGCATCTGATGCGCGCGGCGGCTATCGCCGATATCGTGCCCATGCTGCGGGTGGACCGCGACAACCCGTTCCTGGTGCGCAAAGCTTTGGAAATCGGGGCCGGGGCCGTGCTGGTGCCCAATATCTACACTCCGGAGGAGGCCGAGGCCGTGGTGCGGGCGGCCAAGTTTCCGCCCCGCGGGATGCGCGGCTACTGCGGCGACTGTTTCAGCGCGCACTGGGGCACCCTGGCCGGAAACGAGTGGGTGGAGTGGAGCGACAGGGAACCGTTGATCGGGGTGATGGTGGAGCACGTGCGCACCATGGAGGCCATCGACGAGATCATGTCGGTGGAGGGGCTGGACTACGTGTTTTTCGGGGCGGCGGACTACTCGATGTCGATCGGGCTGCGCGGGCCGCAGCGCTACGACAAGCGGATCATGGAGGCCCTGCGCGCCACGGTGAAAGCGGCGGACAAGCATGGAGTCTGGGTGGGGGCGCCCACTGAGGAAGATAATATCGGCCGCCTGCTGGAGGAGGGAGTGGTGTTTTTCGAAATCCTGAGCGACCTGCTGCTGTTGCACGAGATGTGGAGCAGGCACGCCGTCAAAGTGAGCCAGATGAAGAGAAAGGCCG
Organism: bacterium; assembly: GCA_021372515.1. Taxonomy (NCBI): domain Bacteria; species bacterium. The sequence goes on along the minus strand of JAJFUG010000158.1, from coordinate 315 downwards.
GGCCGGGGAAGAAGTGAGCGGGGAAAGGATCGCAAGAGGCGGAAAGGCGAGGCAGGCCTCGCCCGGTTATTCCATTAAATCCCCCTCTATCCCCTTTGTTAAAGGGGATTAAAGCCACACAGGCCGCACTTCCGAGAGGACCGTAATGCGGGCCGTTAAAATTCCCCTTAATAAAGGGGGTGCCCGCGTAGCGGGCGGGGGGTGTGGCTGAAAGCTGAATAAAAAACAACCCGGCGGCGCGTTACGAGCTTGATTCAGGAGAGTGAATCCGGTTTCTCATCTTCCTGGAACCCGGCGCCGGTGAAGCACGTATAA
>JAJFUG010000157.1 GCA_021372515.1 bacterium | reverse complement strand
TCAAGTGGAGCTACGAGACCGGCGGCGCCGTGGTCTCATCCCCCGCGGTGGATGTGGACGGCTCGGTGTATGTCGGCTCGAAGGACGGCTACCTGTACGCCCTGACCCGTAGCGGTGCGCTCAAGTGGCGTTTCCAGACCGACGCGGCGATCTACGCCTCGCCCGCCCTGGCCCAGGACGGCACCGTGTATGTCGGCTCGCTGGACGGCAAGCTCTACGCTCTCGGCCGGGACGGGGAGCTGCTCTGGAGCTACAGCACCGGCGACCGTATCTACTCCTCGGCCGTGATCGGTTACCAGGGTGAAATCATCTTCGGCTCCAACGATTTCTCGGTGTACGCGCTCAATCCGGACGGCAGCCTGAAATGGAGCTACGCCACCGGCGGAGAGGTAATCGCCTCGCCGGCCATCGACCAGGACGGCACCGTGTACGTGCCCTCCAACGACTGGAATTTCTACGCCTTCCAGCCGGACGGCAGCCTGAAATGGAGCTATCCGCTCCAGATGCCGGTCTGGAGTTCGCCCACGATCAGCATGGAAGGCAATATCTTCGACGGAACTTGCGGCGCGGCGAGACAGTATGGCGACAGTTCCATACCGGAGGGCCAATACCCGCTTACGGGCACCACGTTACTGCAGGCCTTCGAGCTGATGAGTTCGGGAGATGCGATAAGATTCACGGTGAGCGGCGGCTCGGGGGATGAGCACGGCAGTTACGCCGAGGGCTACACCGGCACTTTTGTCACCGCGGTCTCCGGCCGCTCGATGCTGCTCCTGGACGACGGGATCAACCCCGGCGGCGGCACCACCTCCGGAAGCCCGACCCACGGTTTCGAGGGCCACACCAGCTGGCCGCGCTTCCGTCACGACAGCCGCAACACCGGCAACGTGAACACCTCGCTCGAAATACCTAAGTTCGACCTCGGCTTCCAGATTGTCTACTCCACCTGCGACATCGACCGTGACGGTGCGGTGACCATGTTCGACGCGATAGCGCTGCTCCGGGGCATCCAGAGGGGCCAGTACTCCTTCGGCATGGACCGGGACAACGACGGCGCGGTGAATTTCGTGGACGTGATCCGGTTCCTGCTGGACATGCGCGACGGCACCTGCAACCTCGGCAGTCCGATCTCCCTGGCCAGCGCGGAAAATCAGAAGGGGCTGGAGGAGTTGCAGTCCCTGGCCACCCTGAACAAGGCGGAGCTCGAGCAGGCCCTGGCCACGATGGACCTCTCCGACGAGGACCGTCAGGCGGTCGGGATGATGCTGAACGGCCTGGCCCCAGGGGCCGCGCTGCCCAAGGCTTTCTCGCTGGCCCAGAACTCGCCCAACCCGTTCAACCCCTCCACCACCATCGCCTACGAGGTGCCCGAGGGTGCGAACCAGACTGTCCAGTTGAGCGTGTTCGATGTCCGCGGACGGAAGGTCCGTCAGCTGGTGGACGGGATGGCGGAGCCAGGAAAGCATTTCGCTTTCTTCGACGGACGGGATGATCTTGGCCGTGAGCTGCCCAGCGGTGTATATTTCTACCGTCTGAGTGCCGGCTCGTTCAGCCAGACCAGGAAGATGATCCTGCTTAAATAGCATCTTTCCTGGAGAAAGACAGCGCCGCCGGTGTCACGCCGGCTCCGGCGGCGCTGGTTATTCGTCGATCGGCCGCATCTTATTTGTGACCGTTGGCATGTCTGAAGGCATTTCCGGAGACCCGCTATGCGACTCACAAAGACACCGTTCAGCCTCTGCCTCGCCGCGTGTTTCCTGAGCCAGGCCATACCCGCCTGGGCTGCGGTCAAGATCATGAATTACAAGGATTTCTCCAGCAAGTACGGCACCGCCCAGGTGCTGGACCTGGCCCTGGATTCACTTGGGGGCCCCTGGTGCGCCGTTTTGGACAAGGCCACGCTCAACACGGGCGCCGGCGACATCCAGGACCGGGGCGCGCTGCTCAACTACCGTAGCGTCGGTGGCGGGAGCTGGGCCACTGTCAGCCTGGGCAAGCAGGACTCGCCGCGGCTCGTCTCGCGGGCCGTGGCCGCCGGACCCGGAGTGACTGTCTGGTCGGCCGTGGGCCGTACGATCCGTAAAGTGACCCAGTTCGAACAATACAAGTACAACCTGGATGAGTTCGATTTCTCCTCCACCCAGGGGACTGTCACGGTGATACCGGAGGACGGCTCCAAAACCTACGATACCACAACCTCGGGCCTGGATTTCGGCGCCTGCAACGACATCGCGGTCGATGCGGCCGGCAATGTCTGGCTGGCCTGCAGCGGCGGGATATTCCTGCTGGACGGCTCGACCCGGCTGGGCGCGGCCCTGGCCGGCAGCGGCCTTTCCCCCTGGAAACAGGCCGTGCGGGTGGGTGACGGCTACACCTCGTGCATCGCCCTGGACCGCAGTGGCGGAGCCTATTTCGGGACCCGCTCCTCGGGCGTGCTCAAGTATGACGGGCAGAAATGGTCGCAGGCCGCCGCTCCCGGCGCGCCGGTTACCGCCATCACAGTCGGTCCTCAGGGCCGTCTGTGGTTCGCCACCGCCCCGGTCGCGGGCGTGATGGGCATCCATCAGCTGGAGAACGGCGCCCTGAAGAGCCAGAATTTCACGGTCGGCGGCGCCGACCGCTGGAATGAAGTCTCGTCGATGGCTTTCGACAACCAGGGCAAGCTCTGGGTCGGCACCCTCGGCGGCGGAGTAAAAGTTTACAACGGCACAGCCTGGACCGGCTACGGGACAGCGGACGGCCTGGCCAGCGACGTGGTCAACGCCGTGCTGGTCGAATCCGCGGACAGGGTCTGGTTCGGCACCGATGAGGGGGTCAGCCTCCTGCTGTTCACCAACTCGCCCGATCCAGCCCGGGCGGCGGATGCACATATCCTCAAAAGCGCCCAGCTAACGGACAGCGCGGGCGTCTTCTTCGTCGGCCGCCTGAACGGTAAGTTCATCGCCGGCATGGGCCCGGGGTTCAACAACGAAGTAAAGTGGTCTTTCAACACCGGTGGAACGATCCTGTCCTCGCCCGCCGCCGACCGTAACGGGGTGTTGTATTTCGGCTCGGGTGACAAGAAAATCTATGCCCTCTACCCGAACGGCCAGCTCAAGTGGAGCTACGAGACCGGCGGCGCCGTGGTCTCATCCCCCGCGGTGGATGTGGACGGCTCGGTGTATGTCGGCTCGAAGGACGGCTACCTGTACGCCCTGACCCGTAGCGGTGCG